>CAZRWM010000036.1:0-20264 GCA_964603885.1 uncultured bacterium | reverse complement strand
TTTTGATTTCCGTAAACTTTCTTATCTTTAGTGCAGACAATAGCCTCGACATTGTCTTTAAGTTCTTGAAACCGGTCTTTTGAGATCGGAATCGTCGGTAGGAAGAATTGAACACATTCTTTACAGAGGATATCTCCAGATAGTCCACACTCAATTCTGGCACGACCAATGAAATCAAATGTCATACCACAATTGGTGCAGTTATCCGGTCCCTTGTCAGCATAGCGACGGCGTGCATACTGTAAGCCAGCCCCTGCCGCTAGCAATGCTGAAAATAGTAGACCCCGCATAAGCCTCTCCTTTAATTAGAAATCTAATATCTCTATTTTAAAGTATAGAGTCGAGTTTGGGGGAATTGATCCAGCTTTTTTATCTCCATAGGCCAATTCAGGTGGAATTTCTACAAGAACTATGTCGCCTTTCTTCATTTGATTTACCATCATATTCCACCCCGAAATAACTCTACCACCGAGACTAAATCTAAATGGTTGGTTTCTCTGGTAAGAAGAATCAAAAGTTACTCCGTCACTTAGCCAACCATGATAATGTACCGTAACGATTTGACCATTCTGAGGGGATGCACCTGAGCCCTCTTGTAGAAACCAGTAACGCAAACCATCCAATCTATACGTAACTAGATTGTCAACATTTGGTAAATTAGGGTGTAAAAATGAATCTGGCGAATCGTCCACCTGTGTTTCCTGTTGATCGACGGCTGCCTTAATGTCAGGAGCGGGAGCTTCCACTGGAGATTGTTGATCGGGTCTTTTGTGACAAGCGCTAAAAATCAACGCCGCGGCTGATAGTACCAAAATTTGTGCCATGATGTTTTTGATGGTCATGGGTTCTCCTTTTTTGGAGCTAGATAATAACGCCTTATTTTAAGAACCTCAAGTATGGCCTACAATAATTACATTTTTTTAGCAGAAATTGGCAATAATACTTCTTTACATTGACGACATTGATAAATTTGTCCTTTGCTAATTCTTTTGTGCCTAATCGAACTTATTTTGTGAACAGCGCAAGAGCAAAAGTAATCGAACCTGCGAATTACGCGACTCGGTTCTGATATGAAGTTGTGACAACGTTTGGCATCCACTTCAAGCCATTTCATAACCTTCTTAAAATCATCTCCATGATCGAGTGTTTTCCATACTCGATACGTTACTAGGTGAGCCACTTCGTGAGCTGAGACTTCATGCACGAAGCGGCCTGGGTCTTGCTTTGCCATTGTAGGGTTGAAGCGTAACAACCAACGGCCCGGAATTGCTTGACCAGCTTGATGCCCTTTCAAATTGAGCTTTATTTGAGGAAGCTCAAATGATTGGTAAACTTTGCTTTCCAAAAGCCTTAAACACTCTGCAACGCGAGCAGTTATTTTTTTTTCGAGTTCGTGTGCAGACATTTAACTCGCCAAGTATTTATTTTCGTCGTCGATAATATCGCTGATACCAGGGGTTCGTTGTAGTAAACTCCACAGCTCTTCGACGCGCTTGAATCCGCGACCAGATAACTTAAAACCACCTAGGTAAGCTGCTCGAAAGTAGGCAGCAAAAGTCACGTCAGCCAAACTCAATTGGTTGCCACAGATGTATCTACATCCGCGTAATTGTCTTTCCAATACGGCTAATACCTTGTTTGCTGAATCCCGGTTAACCATTTCAACTAATTCTTTATCAGGTTTTTGTCCAAGAAATCTGGGTTTAACAACATTTTCGACGAAAAAAGGCCCAGCTAACTTCTGCATAAACTCTGTATCTAAAAACTCTTCCCACCAAACAATTTGTGCCTTATCTCTAAAATTACCGTGAATAAGGCTCGGAGATGAAGCATAATTCTCCAGGTAAAAGCAAATGGCCGAGGAGTCCGGCAAAATCCAACCATCCTCCTCATAAGCCGGAACTTTACCCATAGGATGAATGTTACGACGGTATTCTTCGTCGATATTAAAGGGGCTAATTTCGTTATGTTCGTATGTGATTCCTTTAATTGCTAAGACCATTCTAACTTTACGAACGTACGGCGACATTCTATGACCATGAAGTTTTGCCATTATTACTCCTGCTTACATTCCACGAACTATGATTTCCAAATTATAACTGCTAGAGTTCTCTATTGAAACTGTCCAATACTGGAATTAACTTGCATCCAAACCAACAGAATTAAGTATTATCTTGAGTGACGGCGAATCGGGGGCATGCGATGTTCTTTCGCGTAATTCTAGACAAAGTCAAGAATTCCTACCATCGGGGTATACAACATGAGTAGCTTATCAATCATATTACATTACCATGATCTTCGAACTTCTGATCATCCAGCATTAACTGATCTAGCAAACCGAGGTTGTGAAATATTGCCTTTGTTTATTTACGATGAGATTAATCTTCGTACGTTAGGAGGAGCTTCAAAATGGTGGTTACACCATGCTTTACAGCGGTTGATTGTTCAGTATCAAGATTTGGGAGGACGTCTGCAGTTGATGCAGGGGGATACTTTGGAGATAATCAAAGGTCTTGTGTCTTCAACAGAAGGCAGAGACGTTTCTTTTCATGTAAGTTATGATCCAGATCCGCTGCATCGTAAACTCGTGCAAGAGATAAAGGCCTTAGGATTTGATATCGAAGAATACAATTCGAATCAATTTTTTACGGCGGGCACAGTTTCGAATCAGCAAGGTAATGTATACAAAGTGTTCACACCTTTTTACAAGGCTTTGAAGCAAAGAACTGACGAGTGGTTAGAGGGCAGCTACAAACTTAACAGGGAATATATATTCTCTAAATTAAAGGTGACGAATTTAGCTGAACTTGAAGACTTGAGCTTGCTACCTTCAGAAGGTTGGGATTCTGAAATGTCTCGGTACTGGGAACCCGTTAAAACAGCAAAATGGTATTGGCAAAGATTTTTAGACCATATTCAGAATTATGGAAACGACCGTGATATTCCCAGCCAATTTGGCACGAGTCACCTTTCGCCTTATCTTGCATGGGGTGAGTTGAGTCCTCGCCAGTTATATGCGTCATTAGCAAAGCGAGATTTACTAGGTAAATCGGAATCTTGGATTCGTCAGCTGGTGTGGCGGGAATTCGCCGTGAATTTACTGCATCATTTTCCTCATCTAGTCGATCGTCCCTTGCGGGAGGAATTTGAACGTTTTCCCACTCGGCAACAAAAAGCAGATTTTGATCGATGGAAGAGAGGCAAAACAGGTTTTCCGATTGTAGATGCTGGTATGCGTCAATTGTGGTCAACAGGCTGGATGCATAACCGGGTGAGAATGATAACTGCGTCGTTTTTAGTAAAGCAACTACTGCTACCTTGGCAATGGGGAGCTGCATGGTTTGAAGATACTTTGGTTGATTTTGACCTCTCCAATAATTTGATGGGTTGGCAATGGAGCGCCGGCTGTGGTGCTGACGCTGCGCCATATTTCCGTATATTCAATCCCCTCCTCCAATCGCAAAAATTCGATAAAGAGGGGGTGTATATTCGCCAGTGGATTCCAGCTCTTAAAGATGTGACATCAAAACTTGTACACGAGCCACACAAATCCGGCCTGATGGGCAGTAAGATAGACTACCCTAACCCCATGCTTGACCTTAAAGAAACACGGCAGAGAGCGTTGGACGCCTATCAGCAAATGCGTGAATTGAGTTAGGGCTACCGAAAATTACGACTGATCCAGTTTTGCGCTACCGTCTCAAATTCTTGCGAATGTGTATCAGGATAGTAACGATGCCCGACATTCTTGAACACATGCATTTCTTTCTTGCCAGAGAGAGCCTTAAAAATATTTATTTGTTCGCTGATAGGTGCACGTCGATCATTTTCGCCAGCCAATAGTAGAACGGGGAGTTTAATTTTTGATGCAAGCTTTACGGGTTCAAAATCAAATGCGTCAAAATCATTAATTAATCCGAAAAAGTAAGTTATGCACTGGGCCAAAGGAAATGAAGGGACCCCCATTAGCTTAAAACGATTGTTAACGGTTCCATAGAAGCTTTGAAATGAACTTTGTAAAATAACCGCATCCACGCCGATTTCTGGGTTGTCATGCAAGGCTTTGATTATGGCAGCCGCACCCATCGAAGTACCGTATAAAATTATTTGATTAGCTGCTAACTTAGTTTTAGCAAATTCTACACTAGCTAGAACATCGAATGACTCTTTCCATCCAATACTACTATTATCTCCTGAGCTGTCACCAGAGCCGTAAAAATCTATGAGCAAAAAGCCATAACCGTAATCAGCTAACAACTCTACGGTTTTCAACATTTGTTCTTTGCGACCACAATAGCCGTGATAAAGAATAATTAATGGTTTATTAATTTTTTTATTTGGAATATACCAACTATGAATTTTATATTTACTAGCAGAGTCGAATTCGTGTGTTTCAAATGCAAATCCTACGTCCATGGGACTTCGTTGGTTTTCTGGTCTTTGTTTCTTGAGACCGGTCATCATCACATCGATGGTATCCACTAAAGTCATCTCCGAAAATTTGGGACTTGGTTCGATATTACGGTAAAATTGTGTCATCGATTCTGCGTTATTATAACTCACATAAATTACAAATAGGATGAGACTAATAGTGAAAATAATTACGAGGTTTACAGCGCGCTTAAGTGTCATAAATTAAACTCTTTTGGTTGAATAATTCCTTCTTGAATGATCTGATAATAATGTTGATTCATTTTATGTAAAGGATGATTATTAGCTACGTATTTAATGGAGGGATCATTTTTGAGGGTAAAATAATTTGAATTAGCCAATACATCAAGAAAATCTGGCAATTCTCGCAGATGAAGGGTATCAAAGATGAATTGAAAATAAATTCTGTACTGGCCGGCTTCGTTACGTTTTGATATCAGTTTCACAGTTTGAAATTCAATAGCTTCGTATTTTTTACAGTAAAATTTCAACGTATTTCGCGCTGCTATTAGTAGCTCTGATTGCATTGGGTCCAGTTTATTATCGTGGTCTATAAAAACGGATTTATATTTAGGTAGAGAGGCTTTTCGCTTTTGCAAACGTCTTGAGTATTTGATCTTTTTTAGCGCGTGGTTGTATCTAACTTTGGGATATAGATCCTTTGTGAAACTATAATTATGACGTGGCGCATATTTTTCATTAATGATTTGTCGTCTGAGATAATTTGCGCCAAATTCAATAAATGGTGGTTTGCCTACATACCGTCTGGCAATTGGACCGTGACAAACTCTACAATCTCTTTGTGTTAGATTAGCCATCTTTACATCTGCTTGAGTTTGATGAACTAGGGTGTTTAACATGGCGAGAAGTAGCAGTAGTATCCTAAACTTCAAAGACGTATCTCCCAAACTCTACTTTCTCGGTTTTCGTAGAAGCCTAACTCAGAGAGAATATTTTGCCTATCGTTTAAGGTTTGACATCCCCAATTGTCAATGAATCTAATTGCTTTTGCCCCCATAGCACGAGCCCTTCGAATTGCTGCACGCAAAAGTACTCTGAAATATACTGTGGCATTTTCCTCTCGGACTCGATAGCATAATATCTGCCAGTTATCCTGAGTTTCATTCGGCGGAGTCATCTTGAGATAACCGCTGACTTTGTAATTGTCATATAGGATTACACCATCAAGTTGTCCTGATTTTAATGCGGTGCGTAGTGCGCTATGATCGAGTGCCTCTTTGTCAAGATTCATACAGTAACAAGTGGGTTCATTAGAATCGGACATGTTTTCCAACAATTTTCTCAGATCTTTATAAGATTCTTGACTCAGAATTTTTGTTTCACGCATTGATCATTTCGCCCTTAACAGGTTTGAGATGTTTAAGTTCATAAATAGGTTGTGTTTCAATTTCATCCAGGTCAACAGCTTCAAATTCAAATTGATTATGGGTTGCATCATAAACACTTTTATCAACCATTACATTAGTATAAATACCTACTTTACTAATGGCTTCTAGATTTTCAGCTGACTCGGGAGCATTACCGTAGATAAAAAACTCTTGTTTTTCCTCTGTGCCTACTATGGCGAAGGAAACCATTGATTGGGCAATACCAATACCATTTTTGATGCCAAATTTGTTGTGCTTTTCTCTTTCGGCGTTAAAATTCGGTAATTTTTCACAGAGTTCAGCCGCTGTTTTCAGTGCTTGATGGATATAGTTTTCATGAACCTCCTCTAAAAATACAACACTGATTGCATCACCTTCGAAACGATCGATAATTCCTCCATGTTTGTAAACGACATTCTGCCATAAGGCAAAATATGCATTAAGCATCTCCACAATTTCCTCAGCAGTATGGTTTTCGCTGATTGAGGTGAAAGATCTTATATCTGAGAAAAGCACAGCGCCATTACTTTCGACAAATTGATTTCCTTGGGACATTATCTTAAATAAATGATTGGCAGCATCGGATACAAAAGGTCGCATGGCATTGCGCTGGTTCAGTTCATCCATCATGTAGTTAAATTGTTGCAATAGTTTACGAGATTCGTCGCCAGCTTTGTTCTCAATGCGGTAGTTATAATTTTCTTCTTGTAGTCGGTCAAAACCACTTTCCAACAAACTCACAGGTTTAAGCACCTGGCGACTAAGAAAAAGTGCAGTAAGAATACCTAAAAGAAAATAAGCTGGAATAAAACGTTTGTATGACAATTCCAATTTTCTATGCTCGCTTAGTGTTCTATTTTCATCTAAAAATAAAAGGAATTCATAACCTGGCAATTTATCTGAGGTGACATATTGCATAAGGTATTTTTTTTGATTAATTGTAATATTAACTAGTTGACCACTTTTTGCTCGACCCTGATCAAATGCTCGTGCCCCTTCTATATTAGATACCTTTATCTGATTTACGATAGGCGTACTCTGTTTTTGCGCTTTAACATACCAGCGTACAGGACCTTCTGAAGAATCGGCGAAGTTCTCTGTAGACCGCATGAAAGACTTTAAATATTCTGGTCCAGGCACTCCAGCCACGAACAATTCGCGCTGTTTCGTAATACTATTGAATACCTTTTTCCAGTAGAAATAATAACCTTGTTGGAATATTGGGACTTTCATGAAACGTCCCTCAAACTCTTCTCCGTAAGTGGCTTTATTATGCTGAATAAAATGCAAATAGGAGTCTTTATTAAAATTAAAAATAGTGTAATCATTTGCGTCTAAGCGGTATTTTTTTAAATTTAAGTCCAGGCTCGATAAAAGCAGCTTGCGGTCATACCAAAGACTTTTGAATTGCGCTGAATTCATTTGGGGGTTCCAATCTTCTTGCATAGTAACGATTGCTAATGCCGCTGTTCTTAGAACACCAACTTGTAGAGTAGAAGATCTGCCTGAGTCCCCATATTCACTTTTTCTTCCATTGGACTCCAATCTAATTACCAAACTTCTATCTGGCATACCCGAATCGTTGATCATTTTTGGATTTTGAATTATTTTGGACATCTTGTTCGCGAGTTTTGTAGAGAAATTTTCAAGACTTATTTCAATATCTAATATCTTTTGATTAAGCTTATTATGAGCATTCATTAGCAGCGATATTTTCTTTTGCTGGCTGGCTTCAAGATAGAATTGGTCAATTAAAAGATAGCTTAGGGACATAGAGAATAAAAATATCAGTATCAAAGTCCATTCGAAGTTATATCTCAGCGCTTTCATGCCCCCCAAGAAAGTTAAGCATAAACCTGGCAACAGCAAGAGCATGATCAGTAGTACGTGTTGCTTACAATATCTTATAAAATCCGTATATTGCGGACTTACATCAAGACCAATATTGTTAAGTTTGTGTGATTCAGTGTTGGTTAAACTAGAACTTAGACGTATTGTTTCTCCGTTGGATTTTCGAATATAATCTTCATCGGACGGTCCCAGAGAAAGTTCTGGGTGTCTTGAAATTAAATCTTTTTGAATTGCCTCTTCGAGCAGCATTTTATTCAAGGCTGATGAGGGTATGCTCATAAGAAGGTCTATTCGCTTGCGTTGCTTGGGAAAATTAATGCTAGCAGGATAGAAGTAATAATAAGACTGACTTTGAAAGTGATAAATTAACTGGCATTGATTGATGGCTTCAGAATACTCGTCGCGCTCCATGGGCAACGAAAATATACGCTTACTGATTTTTACTAATTTGGTTTCATCATGTTTGCGCGCCCGTTCCTGAATAATCTTGTACTGTAGTTTAATTAAATTTTTGTGCCAATTGCGTCCAAATTCTTCACTTAGTTTGGGTCCGTGGGAATAAAAGAGGTTACCATTGCGGGCAATTGAAACATGAAGCCCGGAGCTAAAGGGTTGAGGAATCTTTTTGATGAGCTTTGCGAGCTCTCTTTTATGTTTTTTTAGAACTTTTGGCTCACTTATTAAGCTTTCATTAACCTTGTTTACATAAGTTAACAGGAGGCGTTTTACTAATTTATTTTTAAATTCACTGACCTCACGTTTGTTGTTTGAATTCAGTTTTTGAAGTTGTTGGGCAATGGCGTTTCTCTCATCAAGAATTTTTCTAAATTCTATTACGGCCTGCCGCTCTTCCTGAACAATGCGGCCTTTCCAAGAAAAAAATAAGAATAATGCACCAAGTGTTAGCCAAATGGTAAGAAATACGGGCGCCTGAAGTATCTCCTTAAGTTTAATCCACTTCATAGAACACCTGTTTACGTTGTTTTCCTTTTATGGCGACATTGCTATGCCTAGTGAGTGAATAGCGCCCATATTCGGGAAATTCTTTAATAACTTCCTCAGCGATTAATACTTGCGTATGTACTAGGTCACCTAATTTTACCGATCCAAGGCGGGCAGCAAGATTAACGGCATTTCCTATGCAGGTAAAGTCCTTCCGTTTGTCACTGCCTACATGACCTAAAATTACTTGACCCGATGCAATTCCAATAGTCACTTGGAGTGTTTGTTTACTATTCTTTTTTTGCTTATGCTGCCACTCCGTAATTTTATCTCTAATGGCAATCGCCGCTTCTACAGGCTGATTCGTAATTGATTTATTTTCAAATACACACAAACTTGCATTTCCCGTGAACTTATCCACAGAGCCTCCAAAATGTACTACTTGATTCTGAATAATTTGAAGACACTCGTTCAATAATCCGATTGCTTCCTGTTTAGGTAGAGTTTCCATCAGGTACTCAATATTTTTGATGCCACAGTACATAATTGTGACTGACTCTTTACGAGTTTTCTCAGATTTATCAACCAAATTAGTCAGTGCCATTCGAGAGATGAATTTTGAAATAAACTCTTTTTCTCGGAGTTCCTCGAGCATCTTATTGAAGGCGCTGGCACATCTTGAAAATTGATTTTTTCCTGGAAGATTAAGCTCTTGCTTTAAGTCCCCTTTTGCAATCCGGTCCATGGCTTGAATTAGCATTGCGAAGGGTTGTGTAACCGAGAGTGACATTAAGAAAGACAGAGCCATTACGGAAGCCAATACTAACAACAAAATGTACAAGATTTTGTTTTTACGATCTTTAGTACGTTCTAAAAAATGATCTCCGGGTATTGAGAGACAAAGCACATAATGCTCCACCACCCCAAACGGCTTCGCTAAATAAAATCTAAGTTGGTTATTTTCAATAATTGGAATGAATACTTCGGAATCTGCGTTCCTACTTAACTGGGCTACATATTCGTACGTTTTTTCATGAAATAGCTTCTGTGGTTTTACGCTAGGCTCATGTTCATAGCCACTCAAATAGCAAGATAGATCAAGCTGAGTGTTGTCCTTCTTTAATTCAGCATTTTGAGCTTTCACTTCCATCAAAAGACTGTCTTTGAGATGTGTAATTAGAGTTTCTCGGTCTATATAACCTGTGTAGAGCCAATTTCGATCAAAGTCATCTATAAACCAAGACCAACAAACACGATTTTTCAAGCCTAATTGAAACATTTCAGAAATATCAAAATCGACAATGATGGATTCTGTTAACTTTTCTGGACGATAAAAAAAGTCACGAATTCTAAGATCAGTAGAAAAAGATGTTTCTAGAGCCTCTTGTACCACGTTGAAAGCTCTCATTTTTCTAGTTTCTTTATTTAGATCGATTAAGCCCGAATCTCTTTTACTTTTTCTGGAGTTTAATAAGAGCATCGCATACGGCTTAAACATTTGATCAATGAATTTTTTGCGTCTTTCGATGTTATGCATTTGAGGATTGGTAGCAAATTTGTACCCATCAGGACCATTAACAAGAATTTCTCCGCCGATCTCTGCAGCCAATGTATGAAGTGATTTTTCGAAACGAGGAAGTTTAGTTTTATTCTCTAATAAATCCTCCAGCAGCGCTTGGTCTGCAGTTTGACGAAACTTTTGTAATTTATTATGAAATAAATTATCAGCCGTTTGCCGCGAAGTTTGTAACGCTCGATAAGCTCTTCGTAATTGTTCATGTACTCTTTGAATTTCAGAGTTTTCTAAATTCTCAATGATCGGAATATTTTGTTGGTTGAAAAATCCAACTAACAAAATAAAAGGAAAAATTAAACCTACTAAAAATTTAATCAATAATCGTGACCTGTATCCTAAGAATAAACAGATTGAAGCAACCAGAATAATCGGTAGACTAAGTGTCTTCATCGTTGAGTTCTCAAACATGGAGGGATTTAATTCATAAGCCCTAGAGAGTGTCTTTTGGATTGGTATCTGCCTGCTCTGAATGATCTTAAATTTACTTAGATAGCAACCATCAAATTCAGTAAGGCTGAGTCGTGCCTCATCGTACAGCTTCGAAAGCGACGGTGAGCGATCGAATTTAATATCTGCTTTGCTTGAATTGGGACCATTCCAACGAAAATTTGGTAACCAAAACCTAAGCTTAATCCACTGCTTTATTTTCAGAGTTTTGATTTCGGTGGTGATTCTACTATCACTTGCTTTGAAGCCGTCACTGGAATAAAAGACTTCAATGAGTTTTTTGGGAGGGAGCTTCTCAAAGTATAGGTCTAGTTCAAACCCTATCAATTCATCTGAGGGTTTTTTTTTGATTTTGATTTTATGATTTTGAAATTGTTTGATATCAACGCAAAGTCGCTCATCTTTAAGTTCAAGGGGCAGCACTTTTTGCGGTGTTATATCCATCCCACTTACGATGGGTACGTCGTTCGTTACGAGATATTTTGCAAGTACATCTATGGAGTTTTCGGCACATGCGTTCCAGGTCAAAAAAGAGCTCATTATGAGCAATAAAAAAGAATTTAAGAGGACTCTAATATAGAAAAAATTCATCTTGTTTTTACTCAATCTTTTATTAGCTTTCTAAATATACCTTAAAAGCCTATAATGACGTTATGCCTCCATTGGTTGCAATTGTTTTAATAGTAGCTATATTTTCTGTACCGTTGGCGTTCATCCTCAGCCCTGCACTCGGTGCTTTGGCCCCTTTACTATACATAGGTGCAGGTATTTTTGGGACAAAATACCTAATGGATCATCGACATCGGCAGAAGATGCTGGAATTGGATAAACAGAGAGAGGTAGAGGAGTTAGCCTACCGGCACTTACAGGCTGCGGACCAAGTGATTGATGACGAGGATTAGAGTTAAGTCAGTGTCATTCCTCCGTCCACACAGAGTACCTGACCGGTAATAAAAGACGCCTCCTCAGATGCTAGAAAGCAGAAAGCGGCAGCAATTTCTTCAGGTTGACCTATTCGTGCCAGAGGTGTTTTGTTCACTACCATATCGATAACTTTCTGGGGAATGGTATCCATCATAGTAGTGGCCGTGAAGCCTGGGGCGATAGCGTTGACTCTAACACCCCTAGAACCTAATTCTTTGGCCCATGTTTTAGTCATGGCAATTACCCCAGCTTTCGCAGCAGCGTAATTCGTTTGCCCTATGTTGCCGTCCAGTCCCACTACTGAACTTGTGGCGAGGATCACACCACTCCCCTGTTCTCGCATAAATTTAGCAGCTGTTTGACCACAGTTGAAAACGCCCTTAAGGTTTACATCAATTACTTGGTTCCAATGGTCTTGAGTCATCTTGTGAAGCATAGCATCTCGAGTTATTCCAGCGTTTGCGACCATGATATCTACCGAACCGAAATCGTTTATTATCTCATTAAATCGTAATTGAACGTCTTGTAGATTACTCACATCCACTACACTAAACTTGGTGGAGGTTATTTGTGAAATCTGCATCGCTGCTTGTGATAACCTATCTTCCTCAATGTCCCATAAAACTATTTTGGCACCTTCGTTCGCAAATTTTCGAGCCGTGGCAAAACCAATACCTCCGGCGCTACCAGTAATTATGGCCACTTTATTATTTAATCTCATCGCTTATTCCTTTACAGGTATTTTAAAGTTTCCATGGAATTTTCGAGCATTATATTGAAACCTTTTCAAAACTATATATAATGCCCGCTTCTTTGTTGTTTAATTTGGAGTCCAATATGTCCTCGAATAGTAAGCGTTGGTTTCAAGTGTCGGATGAGGTTGCTGCTGCAATCGTCAACGGACGCCCAGTAGTCGCGCTGGAATCTACCATTATTGCCCATGGAATGCCATACCCTCAAAACTTGGAAACAGCTCTTGAATGCATGCAGATTGTGCGAAGTGTGGGAGCTGTACCAGCGATTATAGGTATCATTGGAGGCTCCCCCACGGTGGGCCTAAATGAAGATCAAGTTAGATTGTTGGCACAATCTGATTCGGTAGCCAAGGTGAGTCGTCGAGACATCCCTTTTGCAATGGCGAAGAAACTAAACGGTGCCACGACAGTGGCCGCTACAATGATTTTGGCATCCTTAGCAGGGATTAAAATATTTGCTACCGGCGGTATTGGTGGAGTGCATCGTGGTGCTCAAAAAACTATGGATGTTTCCGCTGACATAATGGAATTAGCAAAAACTGATGTGGTGGTTGTATGTAGTGGCTGTAAATCTATTTTGGATATTGGTTTGACTTTAGAAAGTTTAGAGACTCAAGGAGTACCCGTTCTTGGTTATAAAACAACTGAATTTCCAGCTTTCTACACCCGAAAAAGTGGATTTCGACTAGAGTATAGTTTTGATTCGCCAGTTGAAGTTGCACAAACCATCAACGCGAAATATGAGTTAGGTATGCAAGGCGGTATTGTTGTTGCGAATCCTATTCCGGAAGAATTTGCCATGTCACAAGACTCTATCAATGAATGCATTGACCAAGCCATCGAAGAGTCTGAACAGAGAGATATAAGAGGAAAAGCTGTTACTCCGTTTCTGCTTTCTACAATTGAACAGCGTAGCGAAGGAAAATCATTGATTGCTAATCGGCATCTTGTTTTAAGTAACTGTAAACTAGCTGCCCAAATTGCTGTAAGTATTACTTAAATGAATTCACAAATCTAGGGCTTTGCATTCCAATTATCTAGGTACTTTTGTAATGAAAGCCCCTCTTTACCGGTCCAGGTAGCCATTGCGTTTTTCAAGGAATTTTGTATCAAAGCGTAGGGTTGGCGATTATGGTTTTTCAAAGCATACTGTATTCGTGAAGAGGCCACTGAATTTTCTCTAAAATGTGCAGCTATCTCGATATACATGGCTAATCTATCTACGGTTTCTAATCTAGCGGGTGAGATCTCTAATAGCTTTGGATGTCTTTTGACAAGCTCGATTAAATAGTTTTTCGGAAAATCTCTGTCCAGAGTTTCTAAAAAGACCGGTCCAGGGAACTTAAGTTTAAAATTGGTGAATGTTGTGAGTAAATAAAGAGCGCTTGTTCGTCCGGTTTCTGTTTTAGCTGACTCCCACAAAGCCCTCAGGCGTCGTTTGAAATATTTAGGTGCTGGTGGGGGTGGACTTTGAAAGTAATTCCGACTTTTTAAGAAGTCTACATAAACCGGTATCAACTGAGGATCGCGCTCGTTAAGTAAACCCAGCATGATCACCCTGGTTGGGATACGCCTGCCTGGTAGACTGGTCAAATATCTTAAGTTTTGATACCGAACAACCGGATGAGAGTCCTTTACTGCGGCGCTTAGAAACCGTCTAGGTACAGTTCGACGAAAATGATAAGAAGCGTATTTTAGTTGTCCATATTTTTTCGATTCGAGACCATTTGTCTGCCAAACCATAGGATCAAGGTCAAAGGAATAATAAAAATATTCAGGAAGGTAATTAAGAGCCAATAGTTCAGTAATCAAGTGTATTGTCGGCATATCAGATATTTGGTTATCCACGCCTGAATCATTAGGATTCCATTGACTGCGTTGTCCTTGCTTTATGTAGTTATAACGATGTTGTACCTTCAACTCTTTGACGGCTTCATTTAGCTCATTTTGACAATAGGCGCTGTGACGTTCCAAAAGAAATTGTCGGTATTTACTAAGACTGTCGAAGTCTGAATCTAAGGCGTCAGCCGAACACTCAAAAAGTGTGACTACCATTATCATGGTTTTTATAATTAGGTGATACTTGAGCATATTTTCATTTTCTCAGAATGATACTAATCTCTCCAGAGATATAGCCAGTTTAATTCTTCGATGTTGATCGAATTAATGTAATTCTGGGTTCGTGCAGTAGATTAATCAAATCATGGCTAGAAATTCCAACACCCACATCCAAAAGACCAGCGGAAAAAGTCATCCATGATATTTCTAATACCCCCTCATCAACTATCGGTATAAATTTTTGACTGAGGATAAAAGGCGAAATCGCACCTCTTGTCAGCCCCAATTTATTTATTTCAGTCTCATCAAGTAGTTCAACCTTTGTATTTAAGTAGGCACGAACCCTCTTGATTTTAAGTTTATGGTCACCGCGTAGCATTAATACTAACAACGGTAAGTCTTTTGCTTTCGCTAGCATACATTTTAGAGTCTGATTTAGATTGACTGAGCGCTGAATGGCACTTTGTTGACAACTAATCGTTTTTTGCTCGTGGTGATATACTTTGAATTTAATATCATTTAGATTGAGCTCTTCTATGAATTTTTTTGACAAGGGCGTATCGTTTAGGGAAAGCATTTGTGATCCCACAGTAATATTTTTTCAGGGGGGCCAAACCGGTAGTTGTCGCCCGTATATTCCTTCACAAAAAATAGCTTGAAACTTGCTAATGCTGGTTTATCGGCATACTTGGTTGAAAAACTACGACATAGATACCTACCGTAGTAGAGACGGTGCTTTGAATATTTCTTAAACCATATATTCATCATATATTTCCGCCAGCGCTGATTTGGGTAGGTTCTAGAAACCAGGGGAGGTTTATCAAAATTGACCTCTGACTTAGAGTTAAAAACATCGAACTCTTGACCATTGATGAGCTTGCCATCAATTACATACCAGCCATCGTCTCTTAGCGGGAATGGTGCAAACATATTCCAGTACTGGTCGACACGAACAACCTGACCTACCCAGTTGTAATGCTTCGGAAAATATTTGACATAATAATTGAAGTCTATCGTTCGGATATTCCACGCAGTTACATACAGTAAAAAAAATAGACTGACGCCTTGCCAAAACCAGTGAATTTCTAACATCACAGGTTTAGGTGCCAATCCTCTTGTAAGAGCACTAAAGGTCACGCGGCGATTAGCAACTAGTCGATAAGCCCAATTCCCCATTAGGAATATGGGTGGAAAGCGTAATATGTAAGTGAGCGGGTCGAGTATCCACCAACTCTTACTCAATACTAAGCCAGCAGCAAATTCAGTGTAAATTGATCCGTTCTCATCGCGTACAACCCAAGAATTTACAAATTGCATAGTCTCAAATGCTGTAGCATCAATTTGCGCCGGTTTTATCTGATGCCTTTCAAAGCCCAGAAATTCGGCTAGAATCAAAACTGATTTTTGACAAAATCCACAATCGCCATCATAAAAAATTTCAATTTTTTGCCATTCTCCTCTTCTTAACCAGTCCGCTAATTGATCCCAGAACAAACCGGGTAAGAATACTAGCCAGGAGCACAAGCTAATCCAAGGAAACAATCCTAACTCCATGCACATTCCTAAGCCTAAATGCATCAATCCAAAGCCGAGAATGGCAATCATTCGCAAGCGTGCCGTTCGCCACGGACTGAATACAATGACAGCGCCGATAAATTCCCAGGTGATTGTGGAATAGGTGAGCAAAGGTAGAAGACTCTTTTGTTGCAAAAGCCAGTTACCGAGTGGCGTAGTAAATTGATCAATAGCTAGCGCCAGATACACCGCCTGCCCTTGCCACCATGCAGGGTCGTTTTTCAGCAATACTGTGAATAAGTAAACCATGCTGACCTGCAGTAGAAGGGCCATAGTAGCTAGATTCGCAGAAAATCCGCTCGACTTAGTCGGGGCCATTGCGGAATCAACTGACCAACGTGCCCCAAGCGGTAAAAATAAGCCCCAGAAAAATAATACCCTAAGTAAGACATCACCTCCCTGAAGAATAATTGGGTTTCGCGAGTGGAGTGATATGAGTAGAAACCAGCAAAAAAAATGTGTTAAGCGAGTTTTTAGACCCACCAGAAGTGCTATTGCCAGTAAGGCGTGAAGTCCGAACAAGAATAAGATTGCGGCTTCGTTTCCTCCCATTAAATGGACGGACCAGTGCCAGGCGGGCTGAAATTTTTGAATGTATACATCACGAGGTAGTACACCACTATCGGTGTAGTGAGCAATCAAATCAAAACTACGATTTAATAAATCACAAAGTAGAAGGATCGCTAATCCAATTCGGAATGCGGCTAAACTGCGATAATCAATATGAAAGATTCTTTCAAACATTTTCCCTCACCACGCATTATACTTATTAATATGAAAAACGAACGTATTGTCTGTTTAGTTCCATCTTTGACTGAGTTGTTAGTGGATCTCCAACTAGGAAGTAATATCGTTGGTGCAACAAATTATTGCGTGCACCCAGCGGAACTGCAAGTGAACCGGGTAGCAGGCACTAAAAACCCAGATCTTACGAAAATAATTGAACTTCGGCCTAGCTATCTACTTTGTAATCGCGAGGAAAATCGGCGAGAGGACATTGAATTTCTTAGAGATAACTTACCCAATTGCTACATCAGAATTACCGAAATCGAGACTTTCGAGGACGGTTTAGATGCGATTAAATTAATTGCTGAGGATCTAGACGTTATAAGTAATGGGGATGAGTTAATTGTAGAGTTGAAAGCAATCATGAGGGATCTGGTTACGTTACGCGAGAAAGATTTAAATCCACCGATAAAGGTGCTGTATTTGATCTGGAAAAATCCTTGGATGACCGTTGGCTGTGATACTTACATTTACAATATGCTTAAATCTTTAGGGTTTGAGCATTGCGTAACGGATTTGAGATATCCGAGTTTAGAAGATGAACAGTTGATAAAACTAGATTATGATCTGCTACTACTAAGTTCTGAACCATATCCTTTCAAGTCAAAGCATGTTCGCGATTTAGAGACAAAAACGAGAAAAAAAGTATTCTTAGTTAATGGTGAGCACTTTAGTTGGTACGGAAGTCGACTGAAACATGTTGTCGAGCATTTTACGGCGGAAATTAAGACGATTTTGGCTCGCTCAGGGCTTGTCTAGCTACAAAAAAAATTTTTTAAAATTTTTGTCTCAAAATTACACTTTTTCTGGCCAAATAGGCATTTTTTTTATATGGTCATTAAGTTAAATCTGAAGATTCTGACTAATAGTATTGAGTTAGAGTTTTTTTCATGCGATTCATAACGTCTCGGGAGGGTAGCGATGGGGTGTTTTAAGGCATTATTAGTAAGCTGTTTAAGTTTTCTTTGTTTATCAACAGGCGCATTTGCTTCAGCTTGTCATTGTGACGGAGTTAAAGCCAAGAAAGCAGAGTCAGCTACAAGCTGTGGTCATACCAAGTCAACAAAAAAGAAAGCAAAAAGTTCATGTGGGGGATGCTCCAGTAAGAGTCATAGTCACTCGCATGCTGATGCCGATGTAGCCCACATCACTCCTGGCATGAGACGTATGGAAAATCTTCGCAAGCAACTGGCTGAAGAAATGGGCTACGTTTACAACCCCTCCGCTATTGGAGTGAGACTAATGAAGGCCGCAAAGCATGGCCATCACCATCACCATCACATCGCCGATGAAGACTGTTGTGGAGAGTGCGGCGGTAGCGATGCAGCCAATTCTTGTTGTGGATCATGTGGTGGAGAAGCCAAGAGCGTTTGCGCAAACGGTTGCAACTGCAGCGCATCAAAAACTAAGAAATCATGCGGTTCATGTTGCGGTAGCTGTGGCGGCGACAAGGCGAAGAAGGGATGTGGTTCCTGCTGTGGTAGTTGTGGCAGCAAAGCCAAGAAAGGCTGTGGCTCCTGCTGTGGTAGTTGCGGCGGAAAAGCTAAGAAAGCTTGTGGCAAGTCGGCTAAGAAAGCTTGCGGCTCATGCTGTGGTAGTTGCGGTAGTAAAGCATCTAAGAAAGGTTGTGGTTCCTGCTGTGGTAGTTGCGGTAGCAAAGCAGCGAAGAAGGGCTGTGGTTCCTGCTGTGGTAGCTGTGGTGGAAAAGCTAAAAAGGCTTGTGGCAAGTCAGCGAAAAAAGCTTGTGGATCATGCTGTGGTAGTTGCGGTAGCAAAGCAGCGAAGAAGGGCTGTGGTTCCTGCTGTGGTAAGTGCGGTGGAGACAAAGCTAAGAAGTCCTGCAGCAAGTCCAAGAGCTGCTGCGGTAAATGTGGTGCTAAGAAAGCCAAGAAAAGTAGTCGTTCCTGCTGTGGCAAATGTAGTGGTAAGAAAACCAAAAAATCCAAAAAGAGTTACAAAGGTTATTTGAAAAATTAATTCCGAGAATTATCAAACCGCCATCAACCAGTATGATGGCGGTTTTTTTTGACTTAAAAATTCTGATAATGACAGTTAACCTGTATCGTATACCCGCCGAAGCTAAAACTTGTAGTTCAACCAGAAGTTTCATAGAAAAGTTATGTAAGACTCGCGCAGATCAGCTTGATAGTGCAGCAAATGAACTTCTTGATGAAATAGAGCTAAAAATTGACTGCAGAAAATGTGGTCAATGTTGTAAAGAAGCTTATCCCGTAGTTGAAGAAACCGACAAAACCGCTTTATGTAAAGCCTTGTCGGTTAGTTATCATAAATTATCCGATGATTATCTGTTAGAAGATGAAGATGGTAATCAGGTCTTTCAAGCAGAAGTTTGCCCCCTTCTCTCGGGTAGTGAGTGCAGTGCTTATCAATCTAGAATGAAAGGTTGCAGAGATTACCCTCATTTAAGGCAACCTGATTTTGCACAGCGATTAGTTTTGCATCAATATAATTATTCTAAATGTCCTCAAGTGTATCATTTGGTAGAATCATTGAAGCTACGTTTTGTAGAAGAGAGTTAGAGATGTTTGAAGGAAAATTACTAAGGATCTTCACTTGCGCCGAAAAAGGTCAACAAATGACCTCCAAAATGACTGTGCGATTACTTAAAAATGCTGGCATTGAGGGTGATCGCTACTGTATTAGTGATGCAAAAGATGGTAACGATTCTGCGATTACTTTGATTGAAGTGGAAGCTCTTGAGGGCTTACAAAATAACTATAATATTGAACTGTCCGCCAATCAGACTCGCCGTAATTTGTTGACCCATAATGTACCTCTAAATCATTTAGTGGGTAAAGAGTTTAGGATTGGTAAAACGCGCCTTCGAGGCATAGAGCTGTGCGAACCTTGCGCCTCATTAGAACGACGAACCAAGAAAGGTGTCTTAAAGGGTCTTTTGCATCGCGGAGGTTTACGCGCAGCAATTCTAGATGATGGTGAAATTGCAGTGGGCGATTTGATTCATCTAAAGTCTTGAAACTAATCATTCAAGAATCTTACGGATCCAATTTCCAAGCATATACATGCCTCTGTCACCAAAAAATAAAAGCGTTTAAAGTTAAAGAATATCGATTACAAGCTAGATGAACTATCTGAAAATAGATTCATACTAATCTTTATAAGGGTTGAATGTTTTCATTAAAATTAAAATAACCCTTGCCTCGAATGTCCAAAGTTTGTTCAACTATTGACGAAAATTTAACTCATAAAAAGAGAATAATATGGAAGAAAATTTACTATTTACCAGAACGTTTTTGATCCTAGGTGGAATGCTTCTTTTAACCACCATTACTTCAAGACTCAATAAGGCTTATGAAACAAACATTGAATTTTTTGTCACAACAATTGGAACCTTTTTATCATTATTTATTATTTATTTCCTTGGTGATCAGTTTCCAGCAAACATTATTGCAGTAGGCGTATTTTCTCTTTTTATTGGATGGTCTTTAGGGCCAACCATAGCAGCCATTGGTGAAGACTTTAAATTTAGAAAGTACCTCAAAGATAAAT
>CAZRWM010000035.1:0-21085 GCA_964603885.1 uncultured bacterium | reverse complement strand
GAATCTCGTGTGATTTGCGACGCAGTGCTTTGGCGATCTGTTTATCAGCATAGCCAGCTAATTTTGCTTTACGAATTAATTCATGTTTTATATCACCACGGCTTTGGTTTAGCAGATTGCGTTCAATCTTTGCTATATTCTCAAGTTTGTAAAGAAACCATCTGTCAATTTTGGTTTTATCATAATTTTCATCAATACAATGACCCATCAGAATATTTGTAAAGAGTGCAAAGATTCGACTGTCAGTAGGTGGTAGTTGAACTATGTCTTCATTACTGGGTCGAATACTTTTATTTTGTGATAGTCCTAGATAACTGGAATCTACCATTCGGATTGCTTTTTGGATGGCTTCTTCAAAATTGCGTCCAATCGCCATGACTTCGCCTACCGATTTCATGCCTGGGCCAATGCGCTTACTGACCTTGCGGAACTTTTGTAAATCCCATTTAGGTACTTTTACGGTGATATAGTCCAAGGCAGGTTCGAAACAGGCTCCCGTTACTTGAGTTACTGAGTTTTTTAATTGCAGCAGACCATAACCTAGACCCAGTTTAGCAGCGATAAATGCTAATGGGTAACCAGTAGCTTTAGATGCTAGTGCACTTGAGCGCGACAATCTTGCGTTAACCTCGATTACGCGATAATCTTCGGAATGTGGATCAAGGGCAAATTGAACATTGCACTCTCCAATAATACCCAGATTTCTAACAATTTTTTGGGAGATATTGCGAAGTTTTTGATACTCGCGATCATTTAAAGTTTGCGATGGTGCAACTACAATGGATTCTCCTGTATGGATACCTAATGGGTCGAAATTCTCCATATTACATACTGTGATACAGTTGTCAAATTGATCACGAACCACCTCATACTCGATTTCTTTCCATCCACCTAGGTACTCATCGATTAGTATCTGAGAAGTAAGTTCTAGGGATTTTGTTACTTGTGATTCGAAGTCATTATAGTTTTCACAGACCGCAGCGCCCAAACCTCCCAATGCAAATCCAGCACGAATCAGTAGAGGAAATCTTGAATTACGACCAACTTTTAGTGCTTCTTCAACGGAATAAGCAATGTGGTTGCCTGGAGTTCGAATACCTAGTTCCGATAGGAAATTAGAAAATTTCTGGCGATCTTCTGTCATGCTAATGGAGTTTACTGGAGTTCCAAGAACTTTTACGTTGTAGCGTTTCAAAATGCCAGATTCGAATAGTTGCAGACCGCAATTCAATGCCGTTTGCCCGCCGAAGGATAGAAAAATTCCGTCAGGCTCCTCCCTAGCAATTACTTCTTCAACAAAATGAGGATTTACAGGGAGTAAATAAACTTTGTCAGCCATACCTTCAGAAGTTTGGATTGTTGCAATGTTTGGATTGACCAGAATAGTTTCTATTCCTTCTTCTTTAAGCGCTTTAATTGCTTGAGATCCGGAATAATCGAATTCACCGGCTTCTCCTATTTTTAATGCACCGGAGCCTAACAAAATTACCTTTTTAATAGATTTTAAGTTTGGTGTTGACTGGAGTGGATATTGTTCCGGATTAATTTTGTTTAAGGCGTGCGACATATTATCAAATCTTTGCGTTCATCAGCTTTAAAAAATCATCAAATAAGAAGGCGGTATCCTGAGGTCCAGGGGCTGCTTCAGGATGAAATTGAACAGAGAAGAAGGGTTCTTGTTTATGGCAAATACCCGCATTCGTACCGTCATTCTGGTTACGAAATAGTGTGACCCAGTCATTAGGTAGCGAATCATTATCCACGGCATAGCCGTGATTCTGTGATGTTATAAAACATTTCTGACTACCCTCTAACACGCATGGTTGATTGTGGGAGCGATGTCCATATTTGAGTTTATAAGTTTTCGCTCCAGCGGCTTGTGCCATCAGCTGATGGCCAAGACATATACCCATCATAGGAGTTTTCTTGGTAAAACTAATCTGAATATTTTCCACTATATGATCAAGATTTTCAGGGTTACCCGGCCCGTTACTAACCAAAATACCGTCGTACGAGCCCACATGCTTCTCAAAATCAAACTGATGATAATTTAGGTGATATGGGATTGAAATTACTTTGAGGTTACGTTTAAGAAGTGATCTGAGAATATTACTCTTAGAGCCACAATCTAGTAATAAAACAGTTTTCTCTACTGGTCCCTGGGGGAGGAATATCTGAATCGATGGACTTGTTACTTTAGCGGCGAGATTTTTAGTTCCCGGGTCAAAAAACTTAGGTAGATAATCAGGGAATTGAAAGCAAATAGCTCCCAGCATCGAACCCTCTTCTCGTAGCAGAGTTGTAAGGGCTCTTGTATCAATCCCATGAATCCCAGGTATGTTTTGCTGCTTCATCCATTGATCTAGTGATTGTCCAGCACTCCAGTGTGAAAAATCTTCGCTTAATTCACTAATTAATAACCCTTTAAGATGAATATTCCTTGATTCGAAAGGCGAGTTGACGAGATTTTGACTAGTACTTTCGGGAATACCATAGTTTCCAATCATAGGATAAGTGAAACAGAGTATTTGACCCGTGTATGACGGATCGGTCATTGTTTCGCCATAACCAACCATACCTGTGGAAAATACAACCTCTCCTGAATTTTGAGTATTGGTAGCTCCGAAGGCATAGCCTTCAAAAATTTCACCATTTTCCAGGACTAACCAGGCTTTATTTGACATGGAATCTCCCAATGATTTTTACTGCAGATCTAAAATTCTGAACTATGTGCCTCTGAATACCCCTTCAGTAGCGGCATTATAACAATATTACGACAGAATAAAACCTATACAAGAAGGAATTGTAAGAATATCTCAAAAGGTGAGCTTCATATCGCACCGTACTTCATTCGTTAGATTGTTGATCCGATCTAAGTACCATTTGTCCTGCTAAATCCTCTATTGTAGAAGAATTATTTTCGCAAAAGATTTTTAGAGCCATGTCGTCGAGCGTTTTCATTTTTTGGTTTTTTTCCAATTGCTCGTTATCAATGATTTTACTTCTGTGGTGGTTGGCCTGCAAGTAAAGACAAATCGTATTTTGGACACCTTTTTCATAGCCATCTAATTTACTTATTTTGCAAATGTATTGTAGAGATAAAATATGGCATATCCAATATATTATAAGAAGGCTTGTTCCCAAGACAATCACAATTGAAGTCTCGGTATTACTCTCGGTTGCAAAGTAAACAATTAATGAAAGAGTAAGGTTTATCGAGCACAAACTTTTGACAACTGTAGCGTGGCTGATACCTAGACTAAGAAGTTGATGATGAATATGCATTTTATCGGCTTTGAAAATAGGTTTTTTCTGATAGGCTCTACGAATCATAGCCATCAAGGTGTCGAAAATAGGTAAACCTAATAGAAAAATTGGAGCCATGATTCCGAGTGAATGTGAATTGAAGCCGACAATAAGGATCGAAAAAACAGCTATATGATATCCAAGAAATAGGGAGCCTACGTCACCCATAAAAATTTTTGCTGGGTACCAGTTAAAGAAGAGAAAAACAGTGATTCCTCCTAACAAACCGGGAATAAAAAGAGTTACCAAAAGATTTTCAGGTTGTTGGATCGCTATACTCGAAAGAATTATGAGACAAATTCCGCCGGAAAGGCCGTCAAGACCGTCCATCATATTTACGGCATTTATTATGCCTACAATCCAAATAAGTGTAAAAGGAATAGCTAATATGCCTAATTCCCATGAATACCCCAGTAGATTAACTTGTTGGACAACTATCCCACATTGACATAAAAACAGGGCGATAACACTTTCAATTAAAAACTTCGTGACAGGCCTTAAATTCAAAAGATCGTCTAGTGCTCCCAGAAGAATTATTGCTATACCTCCTCCTAAAATAGCTACTAATTTGTTTAGCAGAACAGAGCTAATCGCCGGATTATGAATAAAAAGGACGAAGAGTAGGCTACTAAAATAGCCAATTATGAATATTAGTCCACCCATTTCTAGCATCGGCTTTGCATGGACAGTACGATGATTCGGTATATCGTAGATGCCTAAGCGCCTTAAAAGTGGAAAGACAATTAATGAGCCCAAATAGGAAAATAATAAAGAGACTAAAAAAGTACTTCCAAACATTCACTAGTAAAAATAAAGGGTGTTTTGAAATGTAACAAGACAGAATTTAAGGTTGCGAAAAAAAAAGGTGGAGCATGAAGCCCCACCTCTGCAAAAAAATAATTTACTCGTCGCCCTGGGCTTGAATTTTCCTGGCCGCACGAGAGCTGGCAACCGTGTAAAATGCTTGGTTAGGGATAGAATAGGTAAAACCCTCGACATCCTCTGCTCGAACAATTTCGTTCAATTTGAGGGCCGACACATCTACGCGAATACAATCTGGAATTTCGGCTGGTAAACAGTGGATTTCCGTTTCTTGCGCATTTTGCTGAAGAACCCCACCTTGGCGCAAAACACCAAATGGAACACCAGTGTGTGCTACGGGCACTTTGATCTTGACGATACTATCAGCATGTACGCGCTGAAAATCGAGATGTAAAATTGTATTACCCTTGTAGTCATACTGAATATTCTTGAAAATCGCTTGAGTTTCCTCGGAGCTCCCTTGGTTATCAATTTTAAGCAAGACTAAGCCACTGGCTCCGCGCTTTCGTACCAGTAATGCTGCCTCACGTGCATCAATTGAAACATTGATTGCAGAACCATCTTTATCATATACAACGGCTGGGATTCTTCCAGCATTGCGAAGCGCTGTGCGACTCGCTTGTGTAATTTTCGTATCTCGTACTTGAACTGCTACCTCGTACATGATTGTCTCCTTAGAAAGCCTAGACCGATACCAACTCGGTCCAGTAATGGAAGCTGGCGATTTTATCAGTAGACTGATAGGGTGTCAACAGATTGTTTAGGGTAGTTACTAGGCTGATTTTGATAAGGTGATATAATCACCACACTTCTCATTATGAATTCGAAAGAGAACGTATGCAATTAATTTCCAGTAAAATAATAAATAATAGTACGCAGTTCAAAAAGAACCAAGAAGCTATGTCCATAAAGGTAGATGAATTAAAGTCTTATTTATCAAGAAATCGCTCTAGGGATGATAGCTCTTCCGTGAAGCGTCATAGAAGTCGAGGTAAACTTTTTGTGTATGACCGGATCGATCAGCTGATAGACGGAGATAGTAGATTTCTCGAGCTTTCATGTCTAGCTGGATTGCACATGTATGATAGTTCTCCCCCTGCAGCAGGCGTTATAACGGGAATTGGTACTGTTCATGGTCGCGAAGTAATGATTGTAGCTAATGATGCAACGGTTAAAGGTGGTTCCTATTACCCGATTACCGTCAAAAAACATCTACGAGCACAAGAAATTGCGCGAGAAAATGGACTGCCTTGTATTTATCTCGTTGATTCAGGCGGAGCCTTTTTGCCATTACAGTCCGAAGTTTTCCCTGATAGAGATCATTTTGGAAGGATCTTCTATAATCAGGCTCAGATGAGTGCTGAGGGTATTCCTCAAATTGCAGTAGTAATGGGAAGCTGCACTGCGGGTGGTGCTTATGTGCCAGCAATGAGCGATGAAACTATTATCGTCAAGCAACAAGGTACAATATTCCTTGCAGGTCCACCGCTAGTCAAAGCAGCCACAGGCGAAGTGGTTAGCACCGAAGAGCTTGGGGGTGGGGAGGTACACTCTAAGATCAGTGGGGTTACCGATCATCTAGCCCTTAATGATGAACATGCAATTCAAATTACTCGCGACTTAATAGGGGCAATACCCAGAGCCCCAAAATATCACCTCGATCGTTACTCTGCAGAAGCGCCAAATTATGATCCGCGCGATTTATATGGTGTTATTCCAGAAGATATTCGACAGCCTTATGATGTAAAGGAAATTATCGCGAGAATTGTTGATGGTAGTCGGATGCATGAATTCAAGGCCAACTATGGGAATACTCTGGTCTGTGGTTTTGCTAGATTGAAAGGTTTTCCGGTTGGTATTCTTGCCAATAATGGAGTTTTATTCTCCGAGTCGGCATTGAAGGGAGCGCATTTCGTAGAATTATGCTCTCAGCGCGGTGTTCCACTGGTTTTCCTACAAAATATAACTGGTTTTATGGTTGGTAAAAAATATGAACAGGAGGGTATAGCTAAGCATGGTGCCAAGATGGTTATGGCTGTTAGTAATGCTTGCGTCCCTCGCTTTACGGTTATAGTTGGTGGATCATATGGCGCTGGTAATTATGGTATGTGTGGACGCGCTTACCAGCCCCGTCAGCTTTGGATGTGGCCCAATGCAAAAATTTCGGTAATGGGTGGTGAACAAGCTAGCGATGTACTAGTCTCTGTAAAAGTAGCTCAATTGAAAAAAATGGGTCAGCAGGTTGCTGACAAATATATGACAGAGTTGAAGCAAGAAATCATTGAAACCTATGAAAAAGAGTCTAGTTGTTACTATTCGTCAGCTAGAATATGGGATGATGGAGTCATTGACCCAATTAGTACCCGCGATGTTTTAGCAATGGGTATTTCGGCAAGTTTGAATAAGCCTTTTGAAAAGCGCAAGCAGGGCATATTTAGGATGTAGGAGTGCACTGATGCAATGTGTATTAATAGCTAATCGAGGTGAAATTGCAGTACGTATTATTAAAGCTCTACGCGACCTCAATATCAAATCTGCGCTCGTAATTTCTGATCCCGATCGGGAGTCATTAGCTGCGAATATGGCGGACATAGTTTTGCCGATAGGTGGGCAGACAGCTCTGGAGAGTTATCTGGATGTAAATAAAATTTTACAGGCCGCAAAACAGGTGAAAGCTGATGGTATTCATCCAGGTTACGGCTTTTTGTCGGAGAAAGTAGAACTTGTGGATGCCTGCGAAAAAGCCGGAATTAAATTCATTGGGCCAGGAAGGAAAGCAATTGAGATCATGGGCGATAAGATTAAATCTCGCCAGTTAATGATTTCTGGTGGTGTGCCAGTTGTTCCAGGGTTTGAATTGAATAATTCTATGGCTGCGGCAAATATATTAGAGGAAGTGCATAGGGTTGGTTTTCCCATTATGGTGAAAGCTGCCAGTGGCGGTGGTGGAAAAGGGATGCGGGCCGTCCATAATGAACAAGATTTGATTTCTTCTATTGAGAGTTGTCGAAGAGAAGCTATTTCCTCTTTCTCCGACTCCAGAATATTTATTGAGAAGCTGATCGAGAATCCACGTCATATTGAGATACAAATTTTTGGTGATTCGAGGGGTAATATAGTTCACTTGAACGAACGAGAATGTTCAATACAGCGCCGCCATCAGAAAGTTATTGAGGAGGCTCCTGCTAGTTTTGATTTGATGGATTTGAGATCACAGATGGGAGAAGTAGCCGTAAAGGCCGCGAAGTTAGTAGATTACGAAGGTGCAGGAACGGTAGAGTTCATTTTCTCTCCAAGTGGCGATTTCTATTTCTTAGAGATGAATACCCGATTGCAAGTTGAGCACCCTGTTACCGAACTTACTCATGGGGTAGATTTAGTCAGTACTCAAATTAAAGTGGCAGATGGAAACTCATTACCTTGGAGTCAAGCAGATTTAAAGCCCAAAGGACATGCCTTGGAAGTGCGATTATATGCCGAAGATCCTTTACAGGATTTCATGCCTACTCCAGGTACGATTCTTGATCTTAACTGGCCTAAAGAGCGAGATTGGTTGAGATTAGATATAGGAGTCCAAAAATTTTCGAAAGTGAGCCCTTTCTATGACCCAATGATAGCGAAATTGATTGTACTGGCTGATAATCGCATGCAAGCTATTGAGCGAATGCTCAGAGTACTAGGAGAATTAGAGATTGTTGGAGTTGTAACTAATCAAGCTTTTCTCATCGAAGTTCTTTCTCAAGCAAAATTTCGGAGTGGCGATATTCACACTTCCTTTATTCAGGATACGGAGATTGTACAAAGTTTGAGATCAAAATTAGAAAATTCGTTAGAGATTTTTCTGAGTCTTGCACCGGCTCTTCATCGAAGAGATGCGAAATTAGATAATGACCATGCATTTAAGGTGGAGGCTGACAAATGAGAACTGCAAGCTTTGTATGGTGTTCTCATCCCGAAAAGCCAATGGTAAATTTGTGTTGGGAATATAATAGAGAAACTGGAGAGTACAGGATATTACAGATTGATTTAGGAACTACAAAGATTTGTGAGAATAAGGTTTTTAGATTTGATCAAGATTTAATTTATAAAGGCGGCCGAAGCTCTATAAAAATATACTGGAAGGGCTCAGATTTATATCTTAATTTGTCGGGATTTACGTACCATTTTCGTTATCGTCCTTCTTACATTGATTTGATTGAGTCAATCCGCGGAAATGGTGTCGTTAAGGCTCAGATGCCAGGTAAGATTTTGAAAGTTGATTGTAAGTTGGGTAATTTAGTCAAGGAGGGTGATCAGCTTTTAATAATGGAATCAATGAAGATGGAAAATAAGATCTTGGCTCCTCGCAATGGTAAAGTTCAAGAACTTTTGGTGGGCAATAATGAGCTAGTTGAAGCTGATCAGTTACTAGTTGTAATCGAAGGATCCGATGACTGACGTAAGAATAGTCGAAGTAGGTCCTCGCGACGGACTGCAAAATTTGAAGCAAGTCATTGATATTGAAGTCAAAAAAACTTTGATTCAAGATTTACGATCGGCAGGTCTGCGAGAGATCGAAGCAGGGGCTTTTGTCTCCCCTAAGTGGGTTCCTCAGATGGCCGATTCTGAGACTCTTATTAAGTCTATAGAATTTAATGACGGTTTATCTGCATTGGTACCAAATGCTCGAGGTTTGTATGCCTTTAAGAATACTGATTTACAAAGAATCAGCTTCTTCACTGCTGTATCTAACTCCTTTAATAAAAATAATATCAATATGAGTTTTGAAGAATCTATTGGTGCCATAAGTTCTTTATTACAGCAAGTAGCTGGTCTTTTCAGAAGAGTGTACTTAAGTACCGTATTTTTCTGCCCCCATGAAGGTGAGATTGATTTGAATCGCCTAAAAGAGGTTTTCGAAAGTTTATCTACATTAAATTTTGAAGATTTAAGTCTGGGTGACACCATTGGTAGAGCTACGCCGAGTCATGTGAAAAAAGTTCTTAATTTAGCCAAAGATTTCTTTCCTTTGGAGAAAATTAGTATGCATTTTCATGATACTTATGGGACTGCTTTAGCAAATTGTCAGGCATCTCTTGAGTTTGGTATACGATCTTTTGACTCTAGTTGTTCCGGTTTAGGGGGCTGCCCCTATGCACCGGGTGCGAGTGGAAATGTTGGGACCGAAGACCTTGTTTATCTACTTCAGCAGGAGGGTTTTACCAGCGGCGTAGATTTGTTCAAACTGGTACAGGCTAGTAGTAAGGTTGATAGGTATCTTAACCGAGAAAGTCAATCAAAGGTGCATCGAGCGATTCTATCTAATAGAGCCCTGGGTAACTGAGGGAGGTTGTAGGTGAAAACTTGGCTGGCATTGATCCGTGTGCAGCAATACGTTAAAAATCTCTTTGTATTCTTTCCCTTATTTTTTGCGGGACAAATCGTAGAAGTGAATCTTTTGCAGCCTACTCTGATTGCGTTTCTTGCATTTTGCTTGATTGCATCAGCGGTGTATATTTTTAATGATAGTCGAGATCTTAGCCGAGACAGAGAGCATCCTACTAAGAAGTTACGGCCTTTGGCGAGTGGAGAAATTGAAGTTACGAGAGCCCTCAATGTGGCCTGCGTATTTGTAGGCTTAGGAGTACTCTTAGCTATTCAAATTTCTTGGGATGTCACCCAATTACTCTTAGTATACTTAATTATAAATCTAGCCTATAGTTTGTACCTTAAGCACATACCTATCGTAGACGTATGTGTGGTAGCGATGGGATTTTGGTTACGTTTACTGGTAGGATCGGTATCCTCAGGTGTCACTCTATCGCTTTGGATTCAATTGATGACTTTTCTTTTAGCATTATTTATTGCCCTGGCTAAACGTCGTGATGACGTATTATTATTGGAGAATGAGGGTATTTCTACCCGTAAGGTGGTAGATGGCTATAATCTTGAATTTTTAGGTCTATCCATGATGCTTATGGGTTCGGTGACTATTGTTTGCTACGTCATGTATTGTTTATCTCCAGAAGTTCAATCACGAGCGGGCTCTCAGAATTTAGTTATAACTGTGATATTTGTTGTGATTGGGATTTTAAGATACATGCAATTAACCTTTGTCGAATCAAAGAGTGGGGCTCCCGTGAAAATTTTGTTAACAGATCGTTTTCTACAATCGGTAATTCTTTGTTGGATTTCATGTTTCATTTATTTCATTTATGCTAACTAAGTTAAAGTATGCAAGCAGTTAAATATTTCGCTTTCGCCATATTATGTACAATGCTTAATTTGGGAACGCAATTTTGGATTCTTGAATGGATTGACCATTCGTATTTTGGTTTCAGTCATTACGACTATCTGCTGACTTTTGCTATTGTTTGCGGAACCTTTGTAGGATTAATTAGTAAGTTTTTCTTGGATAAATCCTATGTATTCATGGATCCACGAGATAGTATTCATAATGAAGCGAGCAAATTCTTTCTTTATTCTTCTCTCGGAGTCGTCACAACTTTGTTGTTTTGGACGGTAGAGTGGACTTTTTATATTCTTTGGAAGAATCCAATATCTAAATATCTTGGTGGAGCATTGGGGCTTGGTGCGGGGTATTGCTTAAAATACTTTTTGGATCGACGCTATGTTTTTAACCAAGCGAGTTATAGATGAGTAGTTTACCTTGTAAGCAAAGATTAATGAATTGGGGACAATTTCCCGTTAGATCCGGACGCTTCTACAATTTCTACAGCGAGTATGAATTGGATAAGATGTGGGACGATCTCACGGATGGTTTTATAGCTCGCGGAATGGGACGCTGTTACGGAGACGGTTCATTGAGCGCTAATGTACTCTCCACAGTCAACTATTCTCATATGCTTAACTTGGATGAGGAAAAAGGTATTCTTGTTGCGGAGTCGGGCATAACTTTAAGAAGGTTATTAAATATTCTCATTCCTAAAGGCTGGTTTTTGCCGGTAACGCCGGGTACAAGTTACGTAACATTAGGTGGAGCTGTGGCAGCGGATGTGCATGGAAAAAACCATCATTGCGACGGTAGTTTTGGTAGATTCGTGGAATGGTTTGATCTAAGACTTCCATCGGGAAGTGTGGTGCGTTGTTCCTCAGTAGAAAATAGTGATCTTTTCTATGCAACAATTGGTGGGATGGGGCTGACTGGATTAATCTTATCAGTAGCTATAAAACTACTTCAAATTGAGACTTCATGGATTGATCAGAAAATCTTTTTAGCCAATAACTTGGAAGAATTAATGCGTTTGTTTGATCGTCATGACTCGTCTAAATACTCTGTCGCATGGGTAGATTGTCTCAATCTAGAGAATCCCGGTTGTGGTGTATTCTTGAGTGGCAGACATGTTGCTCTTGACGATATACGTCAAATTAATTGCGATCCACTAAGCACTAATTTAAGGCCTAAACTAAGTATTCCTTTTGATTTACCAAATTGGGTTTTGAATTCTTGGTCTGTGAGACAGTTTAACCGTCTGTATGCTCAGATTCAGGCCTTTAATAATGGGAATAGACTGGTGCCTCTATCAAATTACTTTTATCCGCTGGATATTATTAAAAATTGGAACCGTATGTATGGATCGCAAGGATTCATTCAATATCAATGTGTATTACCAGTGAAGGAGAGTAAAGATGGTTTAAGTAAAATTTTGCAGATAATTCAGCAATCAGGCGAAGGTTCTTTTTTAGCGGTATTAAAGAAGTTCGGATCCCTAAGCAGCGGTGGTTGGCTATCTTTCCCAATGGAAGGTTTCACGCTCGCATTGGATTTTCCACGAAGAAATTTTACGGAAAAACTTTTGAAAGAGATAGATAATATAGTCTGGGATTTCAATGGCCGCTTATACTTAGCCAAGGATTCTCGAGGACCCAGAAATCTTTTTGAGCGAAGTAATAAGCGTTGGGCCGAATTTAAATTATTGCGAGATAGTATTGACCCTGATCGAATTATTAAGAGTGATCTAGCTGCTAGATTGGGACTTTGAGTTTGGAGAATATCTTAGATGAAAGAAAAATCAGTGCTTATATTAGGCGCAAGTTCAGGAATAGGTAGAGCTCTAGCTTCAGAATACGCGGCTAACGGGTATGATTTAATGCTAACTACACGGAATCCCGAAACTTTATATGGATTAAAAAGCCATCTTCAGCTCGAGTACAAATGTGAAGTACAGGTGGAAACGCTTGATATTGGTCACTCATTGGAACCAGCGAATTTTTCAAATTTATTGAAACGTTTACCTTTAGGTGTTATCAGCTGTATTGGAGATTTATCGGATGAAGTTGCTTGTAGTCTAAATTCAAAAGTCTTGAGCACTAATTTTAGGGTTAATGCCGAAGGGCCGATTATATTTTTAGAGTTCTTTGCGAATAAATTTGCAGATAGAGGTTTTGGTTTTATTGTAGCTATTAGTTCAGTCGCGGGAGATCGAGGACGAGCTACCAATGGATTTTATGGTTCAGCAAAAGCAATGCTGAGTACTTATTTATCTGCCCTTAGGAATCGTATGTTCAGTCTAAACGTTTGCGTGATGGATGTAAGGCCAGGCTTCGTTAGGACAAGAATGACAGCTCATCTCGATTTACCGAAGTTACTGACTGCTGATCCAGTTTGTGTGGCCCGCGATATTTTCAAAGGTCAGCAGCGTAGGAAAGATATTTTGTATACTCCCTATTATTGGAATTGGATTATGCTTATTATAAGACATATTCCTGAGTTTTTATTTAAACGGATGAAGATCTAAATGAATTCCCTAGCCCTTTTTGATTTTGACGGAACGATCACTACTAGAGATACATTCAGTCAGTTTTTGATTTATTTAATGTCCCCCTCTAAATTACTGATAGAATCTATGATTCTCGGGCCTATATATGTTGCTTATCTTTTGAAATTTATCAGTAATAATAGAGCGAAAGGCACTGCATTAAAAAGAGTACTGAGTGGTTACAGTGAGGAGCAGTTACTTAGTTTAGGACGTGACTTTTATGAGCATCGTTGTCGAAATTTAATTCGCTCGAAAGCATTAGACAGGATTTTATGGCACCAGGATGAGGGCCATGATGTGGTTTTGGTATCTGCATCGGTGGGTTTTTGGCTACTACCTTTTGTTGAAGAGTACAATTTAGATTTAATATGTACGAGGGTGAAATGCAGTCAAGGCTTTTGTCTTGGTGAGTTAGATGGTTTGAATTGCTTTGGACCTGAAAAGATTCGTCGGATTCAAGAAAAATATGATTTTTCAAAATATGAAACAGTTTATGCATATGGCGATACGAGGGGCGATAAAGAAATGCTCGAGGCTGCACAAATAGCATATTTTAAGCCTTTTCGAGGTACTACAGCAGATACTCCAATGAAGAGCTGGGAGGCCCGTTGAATTTGATTGATAATTCCTATGATTTAAGGCGCGAGAATTTCGAACAGATTCAGGGGCATAATGGTCATGTTTTTTGGTTCACTGGATTAAGTGGTTCGGGGAAATCAACTCTTTGCTCTCAGTTAGCTCGCGTACTATTTGCTGCGAAGGTAAGATTTATAGTTTTGGATGGAGATCATATTAGAAAAGGTCTTAACAAGGATTGTGACTTCTCTCGAGAGGGCCGTGACGAAAATCTTCGTCGAATTGCTGAATTATCAAAATTTCTTTTACAGCAGGGTCACGTCGTTCTCTGCTCTTTTATCTCGCCATTGCAGACTCAGCGTGATAGAGCTCGTGCCATAATCGGAGAGCAAGACTTCTCACTGATTTATACAAAAGCATCCGTGTGCCTATGTGAAGAACGCGACCCAAAAAATCTTTACCAGCGAGCTAGACGTGGTGAAGTAAAAAATTTTACAGGAATTACAAGCCCCTTTGATGAGCCGATAAAGGTAGATTTGGTTTTATGCACAGAAACGAACTCTATTGATGAATGTTCTCATCAGCTGATGCAATTTTGCTCAGGAAGAATCAAGCAATATTTAGAATTTATTTAAGAGTTGCGATACTAAATTCCGATAATTTAGAAGTAACTCGTTCAAAAGCGTCCGCACTGTGGGAGAAAACGATTCAGGTCTAACTGAAATTGAATCTAACTCCCAGGTTCTTGGGCGGGGCGAGTTGAATGATAATCTTATGTAATCAATCTTCGTATCTGATATTCTATGGCTGCTACCAGCGGATAACTGATCTAATTTCTCATTATCTTATATAGGTATCAGTGATAATAAATTTTATGCTTAATCTATTCGTGGGCCAATCGAGTAAATGGATGATTATACCTACAAGTGATGATAATCTTCAACTCAATGAGGAAATCATAGATTAGTTTTATTCTAAAATTTTTAGGGAGATGACATTGAAAAAAAGGGCTGAATTCATTGCACTTACCAAGCCAAGAATAACTGAAGAAGAAATCTCTGCAGTTGTCAATGTGATGCGCTCTGGTTGGTGGACAACGGGTCCAGAAACTATGGCTTTTGAACAGGAGATGGTGGAATACTTGGGTGGTGGCCTGTATGCAGTAGGTTTAGATAGCTGCACATCTGGTCTTTTTTTAGCTCTGAAGGCTCTAGATATTGGCCCAGGGGATGAGGTAATCGTTCCAACAATGACTTACGTAGCAACAGCTCATGTCGTAGAGTGGTGCGGGGCTAAACCTATACTTTGCGATGTAGACCAATACACAAGAAATATAGATATCGAAGATTGCGCTCGTAAAATTACTGCCAACACAAAAGTTATAATCCCTGTTCATATAGCTGGTTTGCCTGTCGATCTTGATGAGCTGGCAAAGTTGGCAGACAAACATGAAATAAAAATAATAGAGGATGCTGCTCATGCGGTTGGATCCAGCTATAAAGGTCTTCGAATAGGCCATCATTCTCTAGCCAGTGTTTTCAGTTTCTACGTGACTAAAAATCTTGCATGTGGAGAGGGAGGTATGCTGGTTAGTTCCGACTCAGATTTCGTCGATAAAATTCGTAAATTGTCATATTTTGGCATCGATAAGCAAGCTTTTCAGCGTCATACTAAGAAAGGGAGCTGGTTTTATCAAGTGGAGGGTCCTGGCTTCAAATGCAATATGGACAACATTCACGCTGCGATTGGTCGGGTGCAATTAAATAAGCTCGATACATTCACAGAGAAAAGACGGCAAATAGCCGTTTGGTACGATGAGTTACTCCCTGATGAAATTCAAAAGCCTGTGAGAGAGCATCAAAGTACTCACTGTTTTCATCTTTATCAAATCGGGCTGCCTGTTTCTTGGAAGCGAGATGCCTTTGTAAGCCATCTCAAAGAGTGGAATATTGGTTGTAGTGTCCACTTTATTCCACTACATGAGCACCCGCACTATTTTACGGAGGACAGTCAGTTTGAAGGTTGTAGCAGAATATCTCATCGTAACCTTTCGCTTCCAATGGACCCTGGATTGAATATTGATGATATAAAGTACATTAGTGATGTAATTAATAGATATAAAGAAAATTTATTATCTACAAATTACTACCGATGAGTTAAAAATATGCCAGATGGAGAAGTATGCATCCTATAAGTGTGATTTTATTTTGTAATCAGCCAAATTTAAGAGGAGACCCTTTAAAATCCTGGGCTTTTGATCAAATCGGTGAGACTACATACTTAAGCATAATTTTGGATAGATGGAGAAAGTTTGGCAATATAAACAAAATTTATCTTTTGGCCGACTCAACTCAACTTGCTGACAAGCTGATCACTTATGAGAACGAGACAGTTCGCGTTAAAATAATGTCGCATGAATCTCACCGCCCTCTTGGATTGACGAGGGCTCGCATTTATAATTTTGGTACTAGGCAAGAAGAGAATATCTCGAGTTGGATCTACCAGATTATGAAATCTGAAAATGAAAGTGTGATTTTTGTAGATTCGATCGTAAAAGGGCATGTTAATTTTGGAGAGCTCAATCGTCTGAGAAAAAAAATTTATGATCAGCCCGGACACTGCTACACGATGTCTGGTCAGTTAGGTATTGAGGGCAAACTTTTAGATCTAACTTTTATGGAAAACTGTATATCTAATCCAAGTTATGATGGTCTTAAATTCGATCATCCAGATAACTTAAATCATGGACATCTGCATAATTACGACAACTATACCACTAATCGCTCATTGAAATCTGAGGCAGCCTTCGATTGGCATATTGATACTCGCCAGCGATGGCAATTTTTCAGTCAATTTTATTCTTCCATCACAATCCATGAGGACAAAGACGTTTTTATTGAATTCTTAGAATATCTTGAGTTACACGGTGACAAATTAAATACGATGGATCTATTGCACCTTGAACTTGACTGCGTTGATCAGTTGGGTACGATAAAAATGACTACTATTGACCGTCTAATCTCAAGCAGCCTTCCTTTCGGTAGGCTGACTGTGGTTTTGAATAATTTGGACAAGCACCCTCATGGCGATAAAATAGTAGAGCAACTACATAATGCTAGTCTGCACATATACGCTTCAATAGTTGGTCATCGTGCAAAAGAGTTCTATGAAAAAATATACACTTACAGTGACGTTATAAATTTTACGTTGTTCGCACACACTCCGGAATTTCATGCGCAAAGATTCCCGCAAGAGGATGCGAACTTGATCTTTCAAAATTATTTGACAGCATTGTTGATTTCGCAGAAATCACAAAGAATGGCTGTTGGTGTAACTTATCAAATACCAGACGATATGAATGAAGCTTGTCAGGCCATTTTATTTTTTAGAGAGAGGCAATCGATTAATCCATTTTTTGATTCTTCAGATACTAGACCCGGAGTTCAGCAGCCTCATATCCAATTTTTACGGTTAATACCTGCTTCTGGTAGCAAATACACATTTAGATCCGACATATCGTCAAAAACTTTGCGTATAAATTCTAGGGGTCAGTTCGCAAATGGCGAGAACTGCTTCGATAAAAGTATCGAAAAATATTTACGAGATTATGGCTTTGATGGACAAGGAATCTTACCGTGAAAACGTCGGTAAATGGTCGTGTGGCAGTAGTAATAGCTAATCAAAGTTGGGTAACTATCGATGACCAAATTGATTATGCATTAGTTGATATAAAAAAATCGGGAGAATGTTGGGCACGAAAATTAATTCGAAAGATAGTAAATTGGGGTATTTTCGAAAGTGTACTAGTTCTAGTGCAGGAGGATTCAGCGTATTCTCGTTATAAAAAAATCTGTTTTGAAGAGCAGGCGGAATTAAAGGTAATCCCTAAAAATTTGTATAAGTGGCCTAGATCATGGTACCCGTGGGCTTGGAATATGGATAATTTAAGAGGTCTCACCGAAATAATTATGTCCTGGGTGCATTGGTTACAGAAATCATCCAGTCCGAGTACTTATTTTGTATTGAGTATTGCGGAAGGCTTTTTCGACAAAGATCAAATCTTGTCTGTTCTGTCTCAACATAAAAAAGGTCATCGGGCGGCGTTTTATAACAAATTTGGACGCGGGGGTTATGTTGTTGATTCTCAATATTTAAATACAGTATATCCCCCAAGATTTGAGGAAATGGCTTTGCTTGCGGATTTTGAAGAGAATTCTCATTTAGAGCAAATTTTCGATGATCAGGTCGACAGACTTGGTTCATTTCAAGCACGACTTAAATTACCCATGGGAATGTGGAGTAAGCGTCATTGGGATTTTATTTGTAGATATGTTGAAAACTATCCAGACGAATCAAGGGATTTAGAATTTAACTCCAGCATGATTGAGTACTTAGAAAATAATTATTTTGAGCATCAACGGAGATGGTTAAATGTTTTAGAGATTAAATTTAGGGGAGATCATTCCCAGTGGTTGTCATTAGAACATCTCGGGGAAATTTCTCGTCAGGCTGAGGATTACGGGCGAGTCACTGTTGTCATGGACTTGCTAGAGATTGACTCTTTTCATGAAATTGAAAGGCTAATCAACTCAGTTAGCGGTAATTTGTTTCTTGCGATTCGATTACCAATTGAATTACCTCAACCACTAATTAGATCGATACTTAAGCGGGTTGATTATGTAGACTTGAGTTTGCCCAATAATTTGGATTATTGCGCAACGGAAGAATTTATTTCTAAATACTTCTATAAGAACTGGGCTTTCGTTTATGAAGAATTCTCACAAAATCAAAAACCTTGTTTTGGATTAACGGTAAATATCCCGGTAGATTCTAATCGTAGCGTTGCGATGCTAGACTATTTTAAAGATAAAGTTGATTTCAACCCGTGCTTCTCTACAGAGCGAATTCAAGGAGATGGGTATCCTAGAACACCAAATATCAAATTTGAAAACCAGCTCAGTAAAGAATTTCAAAATAAATTTAAATCAAATATTGGGAAGCTGACTCTAGATCATCAAGGTCGAGGTATTAATTGTAAAACGGTTTACGAAATGTCGATCAAGGATCAGCTCAAATTGTGAAATAACTGCCTGAAAGGTTGTCTTGTTGATGAGACTTAAAAAATTCAGAGAAGGCTTACTGATCTGCCGATATAATTGAATAGAATGTTTATTAAAGTTGCGAGGAGTGTAGAATCTTGAAAGCAGTAGTGATGGCTGGAGGGCTAGGTTTAAGATTAAGACCTTTAACTTCCATAATACCCAAACCTCTTTTGCCTCTTGGAGATCGAAATGTTGTGGAGGTAGGTTTAATGAATCTGGCGAAAGCCGGGGTAACGGAAGTCATAATGTGCATTAACTATATGAGTGAGTATTTCGAGTCTCACTTTAAGGAAAGACCTCCGGAAAATCTTAGAATAAGCTTTAGCAAAGAATCCAATCAGCTAGGCACTGCAGGGCCACTGGCCTTGATAAAAGAGCAATTACAAGAGCCTTTTATCGTTGTTAATGGTGACATCCTTACCAACTTAAATTTTTCTAAATTTTATCAAACTTTTCTTAATCGACAGTTCGATATGATGGTTGGCACTAAGATTATTGATCTTCCAATGAATTATGGTGTAGTTTCTTCGAAAGGTGACTCCATCACCAGTGTTAGAGAAAAGCCTTGTATCGAAACCGAAGTTGTTGCTGGAATTTATTGTTTAGCACCTCATATTCTAAACTGGATTCCTGATAATGAGTCTTTTCAGATGACGGATCTTCTACAACTTGTCTTGCGTAATGGTAAGCTGGGAAGATTTTTAATTGAGGATTACTGGCTAGACATAGGTCATATGGAAAACTATGAAAAAGCGAAGCAAGATGCCCTCGAACTTCCATTTCTTCAAAAAGTGACTGCAGCAGTTTGATGGTTTAATTATTTTTTATTAGTAGAGGTTATAAGAAAAGCCGGTTTATATAAAATTGTTCGGCATATTTTACACCCTGACTCCTACCTAGAACACTATGATAATTACGGATATTTTCGAAACTACGCTCATGTGGATCTTCGCGCATTTGCGATTTGTAAATGGATAGGGCATGCAGTTTGTCTTCGATCTCTTCCCCAATATCTACAAACAGATTTCCTATAAGTTTTTGATGGCTCCAAAAACACAGATCGTCATAAGTTATTACCAAAGGACAAAATGATTTCAGATTATGAGGACGCGGCCTTAAAGCGGTAAAGCCAGCTTGATAGGTAGCGATATGATCAACGTTATAAGAACCACTAGCTGGGAGCGCAACAACATTGGGTTTGAGTTTATTGAGATTGAGCCTAGCGTCTTTCTCGATCTTGTCTAATAATACTTTTTCTGGTATTTGATCCAACATGAGATGATATTCTTCACCAGCTAATAGAACTTCAAAATCGTCCACTTTTAGAAAGCCCATAACATTTTCTAATTCCATCAGACGGGTATTCTTCTCAGAAAAACCGCCGTACTGGGCCTCGTCGCCATATGTGATGATCATCACATAGACTTCTCCTCCTGCTTTTTTAATCTTGCTAATTAGACCGCCACAGCCTAATGTTTCGTCATCGGGATGTGGTGATAGGATTAGTAGACGCATGTTACTAAAGTCAATCATACTGCACCTCCAGCACTATGTGGCTCAAACTTAAGAGCATCGCAACCGCTGCAAATTGTTTCTTGATTCCGACGAAATTCCTTAAATTTTGCGCTAGCCCATAACTCTTCCAGTGATTCATATTCATCAAGATCTGCTATCACTAAATCAGGTAGGAGGGTGCATGGTGTCACTTGACCATGCCGATTCAAGTATATACTTTCCCAAGTCTGAGGGCACTTTAATCCATACTGAAAGTAATATTTTCGTAAGCCTCTTCTATATCTACCTATTGGAGTAGTTACGATACATTTCCATCTTTTTGATAGCGCTTGCTCTTCGATGTAGGAGTAAAGCTTATATTCTGTATTATAAGGCATTCTTAACTCTTCGCTGTCTCGCGCAATATTGGGCCCAAATAAAACAACCATATCAACACCTATTTCACTCATGAAATCCAGCAATTCAAGGGCTTCATGTCGATTGGACTTTTGAAGTAATGTATTAACTCTTATAACTAAATCATATTGCGGCTTTAAGTCCAAAATCCTTTGCAGATTACGTATACTTGGAGAGTTAATATGTCCTGAAAAGTCACCCTTTCTTTTCTCTAGCGAGTCGATACTGAAGGTTAAATTTTTTACTCCTTCATCAAGAAGTACTTGCAGTCGTTCTTTCCTCAATAGAAGCCCATTTGTGGTCATGGATATTTTTAATCCCTTTCGCGCGGCATATCGAATTATTTCCACAAAGTCTTTGTGATAAGTGACTTCGCCCCAACCACCAATATCTACATGTTTTAGACCAAGCTTGGATAGTGCATCAATGCTTGTCTTAAAAACCTCAAGATTCATCTCTTGTAGTTCAATAGGTAAGTCATGACGAGGGCACATCACACAATTAAGATTGCAAGCGTTGTTGACCTCCATCTGGACGCTAGTAGGTCGTTCGGGTATCTGGTAAAGTATTCTTGATAAGCTATCAACCCAACTCATAATCTCCCTGCAA
>CAZRWM010000034.1:0-21515 GCA_964603885.1 uncultured bacterium | reverse complement strand
GAGTACTCCCAAGGGGATTCGAACCCCTGTGTTCGCCGTGAAAGGGCGACATCCTAGGCCGCTAGATGATGGGAGCCTCCATCAATGGGTCTACAGGGATTTGAACCCCGGACCAATCGATTATGAGTCGACTGCTCTAACCACTGAGCTATAGACCCATAACCAAGGAACGTAACTGTATCACCCCATAATTTTGATGTCAAGATGAAATGAAATACAAATGGTATGAGGTGTCAGTCATCCGAACATGGAAGGAATAATTCTACCATTCGATATACAATTCGACGGGATTATAGAAACGATATTTAATAGAATTGCGCCGCTTGGCTGTGTTCTTTAACCTTTTCTTCAACCAAGTCTTCTAAGTTATTGGAGACTTTTTGTAAACGACGATTGATGTTTAAGATTTGGAGATATTCTTGTTTCTCATAGGGACTTTCAAGAAAATAATGACAACAAAAATTACTTAACACAGCAGGGTCATTTATGAAAGATACCGCCTGGAGCATCGCTTCAGGCTTTGCCTGGGTAAGAAAAATAAAACGTTTGATTAGTTTAGAGAGGCGCATGGAGTCGTCATGAGCTTGATCTTCATCCATTAAGTAATCTCTAATTATTTTTCCTTTTCCTACCATTATAGGATCATTTTTTGGACAGTGATCTACAAAAAATTTATCTAACCCTCTTATGGTTAATTGAAAAGTACCAGAATCCACAGTCTCTAATTCTTCCATTGAAACCAAGCAAGCTGTTTGGTAGAAATATTCATCATCCTTAATCATCAGGCTTACTAAAAATTTATTGTTTTGCTCGTCGAGTTCCTGGATAAGTCGCTCCACGTACGGGTCAGCAGTTTGAATGGTGGTAAGGAGCCCCGGAAACATAACGAAATTTCTCAAGGGTAATACCGGATAAGTTTGTTCCATAAGCAGTCTCTCGCTTGAACAGAAGGTTGTGTGGTCGTGCTACAATTCAATTTAGTATATCACTGCATCGTCTGCACTTAAAGGAAGGACCAAGAATTCATGAAGATGTCTTCAATCTGGTCAAGAGTTCGTTGGCTGTTTTTGGCATTCCAGGATGCCCTTCGCTATCAAATTGATCTAACAGGTCGACCCGGGTTTTTAATATCTCAGCTTTTCTTAGGGTCTTTTTTAAATTCGTTTGGCTTTATTTTTAGTTTCTCAATTTTCGCATACGTAATACTCAAGGGTTTTCTATTCAAATATCCAGGGCTTGATCATATTCAGTGGGGCTATTCGTTATCGTTGTGGTTGGTATTTTTGATTTTTAGTCGGATTGTATTCTCGAGAATCAGAATAGGATGGATGCTTTCGGTGGATTACTTTTTTCGACTGAGTCGACGCACGAGTATTAAATCTGCATTTCATGAGGGCTTTAAGTACCGACAATTTTGGAAGTCCGCGGCTCAAGTGGCTTCGACGGCTCCAGCGGGAGTTAATCGTCAGTTGATTGGCAATGTTGAATTTTACAGACTATTACTCGGACGAAAACAGTCCGATATAACGTCATGGTTTGATGATTCAATACAAAATTATTATGAAGATATGGTGAAAAGAATAAAAGGCCGACAAAACCTCTTCTATTATGCCAGTATTCTATTTGTATCCTGGTATGTAGTATCAGCGTTCTTTCCGCTATTAGATATTTTTCAGCGGGAACCTAGTCAGATTGTTGTATATCCGAATTTCAATGCTACCAACATGTTGGCCTTATCATGCTGCTTAGCAGGAGTGAGTGCATTTTTTGAAATTAGGCAGATAGGGGCTCAGCAGATTCATTTACAAACTTATTGTCTCCGAGTAGCAGAGCGAAACATTCATGCGGCGATGGAAAATAGAGATGCGATTTTGAGCTTAGATCGTGAGACCAGATTTAGTTTGGCTGGGACATTACAGGGACCTCTGGCTATGAACTGCCATTTACTATTATTTCCGGCAATATTAGGTCTTTCGCTACATTTTTTTACTAATTTTTTTGCACAGATTTTCACCCTTCTACTACTCTACATCCTGCCAAGTATTTGTAGAATTATTGATCAATCAAGATTATTTTTGAAAATTCAGATTGTTAATCAGGGACAAACAAAAAAATCTAATTATTTGATGAAGATTGCTTTTTGTATACTCGAGTTAATGTCATTGGGTTCGATTTTTGTTTTCTTGCTTCCGTATTTTACGTTGATTCCTGTCATGAGTGACCAAATTTCATTTTTCTTTCAAAGTGATATTAGATTTATTTGGCCAATATTTATTTTCTCATTTGCGACACTACTTTTAATCTGGTGTAAACAGGCCTCAATTAGTCAGAGAGAGGCCTATGAATTTAGTTTCATGCTCATAATGTTCACCGCGGGTCTTGGGTTTGCTGTGTTAAAGGGTTATTTTGTAGCTTTTATTTATTCCATGCCGGCACTTTGGCTGGTATGTTTGCGTCTGTCTACAAAAATGCGTCGAGGTTATTAATGGCTGTAAAAAAAATACCTAATGAAATTAAGGAATACCTAGAGCGAAAAATTGTCCGCGGAAGTAGAGGTTATGAACCTATGGAGAGAATTCTTTCAAAAAATACTGATACAGATTTGCAGTGGTTTCTCGAATTTTACGAAAAAAATTTACGGGAAGAGCTACTTGAAGCTTCATCAGTAGAAAATGAGAGTGGGCAAGAAGATCTTTTGGGTAGTTCACTGCAAAAAATTATGACTAATGAAGAAGAGCCTGCAGAGGACAAATTATTCGGCCTCGTCAAAAATTTAGGGAAGGAATAGGCAGTGACTTTTGTTGATAAGATTAATCGAAAATATCCTGGCTTCAATGGTCCTGATTCGGTTGTTTTAATAGAAATAGTGGAAAGAGCTAATTGTAAGATTCTAAGTGTCGAACTGAATCAACCTGATACGAGGAATCCTCTTGATTTACAAACCGCGGATTTATTTTCCAAGCTATGCGACTTCTGTCTAGATTGGGAGTCAGAATTACCTTTTGAAGCACTTATTATTCAAGGGCGCGGTAAAGCATTTTCTGCCGGTGGTGATTTCGATTTTTTGAAGCAAAGAACCCAAGTAGCTGAACGCGAAAATATTGCTACGATGATGAATTATTATCATAGTTTTTTGAAAATACGCTCAATACCTGTCGTTACAGTCGCAAATGTTCACGCTGCTGCCATTGGTGCCGGTTTGTGTCTTGCGCTAGCCTGCGATTTGATGCTTGCAAATAGTGATGCCAAATTAGGATTTCCATTCTTGAAACTGGGCATCAATCCAGGAATGGCAGCTTATCCTCTTCTACGAAGAAGGGTCGGTGAAACTCGAAGTCGAGATTTACTTTTTAGTGGTAGATTTTTTAGTGGTAAAGATTTACACGACTGGGGTGGAGCCTGGAAAGTTTATAAAAATGAAGCCGAAGCTCAAAATATACTAGACGAATGGCTTTTCAGCTATTCAGGCAGTAGTACATTCGCAGTTTCACAATTGAGACAAGAAATTTTACTTCATGAAACGCGTGATATCGATCATTCCTTATCCTCAGAAGCCCAGGGTCAAGCTAACTGTTACGCTGGTAAAGATTTTCACGAAAGATTAGAGAATACTTTGCAACGAATCTCAAAAAAATCACAATAGTCCAGTCAGGAGTCATTATGTTACGCAGTCATCATTTAGGAGAATTGCAAGAAGCTTTGGAAGGCCAATTAATCACACTCTGTGGTTGGGTAGAGCGTCTGCGCGAGGTTGGTGGAGTTAATTTCGTAGTGCTAAGAGATCGATACGCTAAATTACAGTTGAATGTAGAATCTCAATTACTGGTTGATCTTAAGCTTGGTCGCGAAGATTGTATTAAAGTTAGCGGTTATTTAAGAATGCGTCCTGAAAAAGATCGTAAAGAGGAAACTAATGGTGTATTTGAGCTTACCGTTAAAAAAATTCAAGTTCTTAATAAAAGTTTAACGCCTCCTTTTGTTGTAGATGATAAAGAAGAGGTCAATGAGGATCTCAGACTGAGGTATCGATATTTAGATTTACGGCGTGACTTCATGAAACGCAATATAGAGTTTCGTCATAAAGTTGTAGAGCAGATTCGCAAAACCATGAGTGGTTTTGATTTTTTGGAAGTAGAAACACCGCAGCTAATGAAATCAACACCTGAAGGTGCCCGAGATTTTTTGGTTCCATCGCGAATATTTCCTGGAGAATTTTACGCTTTGCCTCAGAGTCCGCAGATTTATAAGCAGATTTTACAAGTTTCTGGTTTAGATCGTTACTATCAATTTGCGCGCTGTTTTCGGGATGAGGATGCTCGTAATGAGCGTCAACTAGTTCACACGCAAATGGATATGGAGATGAGTTTTGTAGAGGAAGAAGATGTTTGGGAAGTGATTGAAGCTATTTTTTCAGACCTTTTTGAATTTCTTCTGGGTGTGAAATTGGAAACTCCTTTTATCAGGCTCGATTATGCAGACTGTGTATCTCGTTTTGGTTTAGACAAGCCAGATTTACGTTTTGGAATGGAATTAAAAGATATTCATAATGCTTTGGAAGGTAGTTCCTATGATTGGTTTCGAGAGGTTATGTTGTCAGGTGGTCGGATCGCAGCATTTAATGTACCTGGAGGGGCCAAGTTTTCTAGAAAACAAATCGATAAATTTTCCGACTTTGTAAAAGCTTACAGAGCTAGAGGAATTTTTTATGTAAAAATTGGTGAGGAAGGTTTACAAGGCGGCGCAGCAAAGCATATTCCAGCTCAAAATCACCAGCAATTTTTAGAGATCACGGGAGCAGAATCAGGCGATTTAGTGATCTTTCTAGCTGATAAAATCAAAGTAGTTAATGATAGTTTAGGGTATCTGAGAAATCACGTTGCTAAGCAAATGGATAGTATTCGCAGCCCAGAGGAAGGTCCCTTTATTCCGGAGGGACAATATCGCTTCTTGTGGGTCACAAGATTTCCTTTATTTGAGTACAATCCTGATGAAGAACGCTGGGAAGCAATGCACCATATGTTTACCATGCCATACGAAGAGGATCTGAAATACTTTGAAACTGGCGAATTAGATAAAATTAATGGAAGGCTTTACGATCTGGTCTTAAACGGTGTCGAATTAGGCAGTGGTTCGATCAGAATTCATAAGGCCGAAATTCAGCAAAAGGTTTTTGATGCAATTGGTTTCAGTAAAGAAGACGCGCAAAAGAGATTTGGTTTTTTCTTGGAGAGCTTACAGTATGGCGCGCCTCCACATGGAGGCATAGCTTTGGGGCTAGCTAGACTTGTTATGACGATATTACAGCTGGATAATATGCGAGATGTCATTGCATTTCCTAACGCTTCATCCAATCGATATCTATTAGATAATTCACCCACCAATGTTCCTTCAGAGCAATGGAATGAACTTGGTTTAAGGCCTAGGGAGGCATAAAATGAGTGCAAAACTACTATCGGATAATGAAATTGAAGTAAAACTTGGTGAATCCAAAGGTTGGGTTTATGACTCTGAGGCTCGATGTCTAAAAAAAGGTTTTGAGTTTAGTAATTTTGTATGTTGCTTCGGCGTTATGAGTCAGATCGCTATATGGGCCGAGAAGTTGAATCATCATCCAGATTGGGCTAATGTATATAATCGTCTGGAGATTAGATTAAATACCCACGATTTAGGTGGCGTAAGTACTTTAGATTTTGAGCTGTTAGAGAAAATTGAATCAGCTGTAAATTTTCAGTGTAATATGGAAGCCTACTCGATTTAATCTCTCGAGACAGTCTACAGAGTGCAAATTGATAACGAAATTCTCCAATTATTTTTGGAGGAGATACTGGCTGACTTCAAATTAGCTTCACGCGAAAAGGCATTGATAAGATCCTTTTGTAAGACTTTCAAAATTAACTCTGAAAATTATAATGAAGCTTACGGTTTAGCTAAATCAGAGGTAGAAGCACGGGGCTTTCAGCCCGGTGCCTTCGAGCCTATTTCATTCTACTTAGAACTTGGGCGTATTCTTGATGGGCATGCGCATGAGTATTCTATCTTACTAGCTGTAAGGCAATTTCTAGGCTTGGATTACAGGGTAGTTGAGGAAGCTAATGGACTTCAGAATGTTTACGAGAAAATTCTCAAAATCTATTTGATTGAAGTTTTAACCGATTCGTATTGGTCACCAAATGAAACTAAATGTCTGTCAAATCTGTTGAGTTTACTTAAAATAAGTCGGCGACGTTTTTTGCAAATTTATGATGGTATAAAGGCAGAAAAAATAGCTTATCGTAAAACGCATTTTATAAGTGACGTAGCATTAAATAACAAGATTAAACCTTTACTACTGGAGATTAACCAACCACAAATTTATAACTCTATCAAACAGATTATAAGTACCCATTTTGAACAGTTACCTGTCGTTCCTATCTTCTCTGATAGTAAAGAATTACAGGTAAATTTAGAGGATTCCAGCAGTGATTCCAGTAATCTAAAAGCTTGTAATGAAGCGTCTTCTGAGGTAATTTCTCCTCTTAGATTTAAGATGGGTTCGCACCAGCAATGGTTACATTTCGAGCGCTTGAGGAGTAAGCCTCGTCGGCTCAGCTCTTCGGTAAAAATGCAACTTCTGCTGCATAGCCACTGCGCACTTTTGTTCATGATTTGTTTTTCTTTGATTTTATCTCTTTTTCCTCTAGGCGGAATGCAATTAATTGAGGAACGAATTCTTTTTGGAGGTCAATCGGACTTTACTATGGGAAAGGTAACTGAAGTTCGTTATTCTTCTGATGATGGGTTTGGATTGGCTAAGATTTCGTACTGGTTTGAATACAATGGAGAATCTTATGTGGGCCAAACCTTTGTTGAAGATTTAGATGGCACTTATAGATCTTTGGATCAAACGTCAGTGCAAGTTGAATTTAGACTTGACGATCCTTTTATTAGCAGGCTCGATGAAATTACAATACAAGCCCCCAGTCAGAACTTCTATGATTGTTGCTACCTACTTTTAATTCTATTTTTGATATTGTACTGCCGATTTCGGACTTATGAAAAGTATTGTTCTTACTTGAGGGAGGGGGAACTTTCGCTCGCTAAAGTAAGTAGAGAGAGTGGTTATAGTCGCAAAATGTCTGCATCAGTCTTGGTGGGTGGCAGTGTAGGGATAACTTTGAACGCCATCCGATTCTCAGATTCACTTATCATTCCTAATCAAAAAGTTTTATTGTTTCATTCAAGTAATAAGACCGAAGATGCATTGGTCTGGGAGGATTTGAAGGATCTAATCCACTTCAAAGATGGAGAGTTTAGAAATTCAAGTAGTAAAATGAAGCAAGAGCTTGCTTACCTTGTTTTTGTTTTACCTGCGGTTATTTTCGTAGCGATGCATGAAATAAGGACCGTATTAGATGCCATTTTGACAGTGATATCATCAGTTGTATATTGGCTTTAGGAGCGTTAGCTATTTGCAGCTTCTCTGGCCTTTGGCCCTCTATTAAACCAATCCATCAAACAGCATGCCGTGCTGTCTCCCGTCACGTTGACAGCGGTTCTTACCATGTCTAAAAAGCGATCAACTCCCATTACCAAGGCAACCCCTGCCACTAACTCAGGATTCACGGTATCTAGTACCATCACCAGAGTGATCATGCCTGCTCCCGGTACACCGGCAGCACCGACAGATGCTAGAGTGGCCATAAGTACAATACTAACTAGATCACCAGTGCTCAGTGAATATCCGAAAACTTGAGCAATGAAAACGACGGCAACTCCTTGGTATAATGCGGTTCCATCCATATTTACAGTGGCTCCAAGAGGTAGGACAAAAGAGCTAGTTTTGGGAGGTACTTTAAGATTTTCTTCAACACATTTCATAGTCACAGGAAGCGTGGCGGAAGAGGAAGAAGTGGAAAAGGCCAGAATTAGGGCTTCCTTAATCTGAATTAAAAAGTTCAGAGGGCTACGACCACTTGAAAAACTAGCTACTGGCATGTAAACCAACAGTAAATGGAGAAATAGTCCACCAATTACTGTGACAGCATAGACTGCCAATGCGGCCATAACAGATAGGCCTACTTTGGAAACCGAGTAAGCCATAAGAGTACAGACGCCGTAGGGTGCGATTGCCATTATCATTTGTACTAAAAAAACCATTATGTCATTAATTATGCTGCAAAAACGTAAAATAAATTGCTTGTGGTCAGGCTTGAGTTGAGTTATTCCGATACCGAAGAATATGGCAAAGACGATGATTTGCAGTATGCGCGTTTCAGCCATTGCCTCAATGGGGTTCGCAGGAATCATTTCTAGAAGATTCTTCTTGAGTAATCGAGCTCCTTTTTTGAAGGCTCCTATTATACCTCGTTCAGACTCCAACTCTTCTTTACTAGCTTTTTCGTTACCAGTCTGTGCTCGGGCTGATTTCTTATATTTTTCAGCATTTGTCTGATTCTCTTGGATTATTGAATCGCGCTTAGAGCTATTAACGAATGAACCTGGTTGAATTACACTACTGAGAACTACACCGATGCTAATAGCTATTGCGGTAGTGGTCATAAAATAGGCCAAAAGCTTGACACCAGCTGTCCCTACCTCTGAAATATCCTCCATGGAGGCTATTCCCATACACAAGGAAAAGAAGATCAACGGTACGACAATCATTTTCAACAATTTAAGAAAGACTTCTCCAACAATATTAAAGAAGCCAATCAGGGTCGCACCAAGGTCCCCGTTGAAATATTCAAATGGCGAATTGGCACCAAATAGATAACCAATTAAGATACCCAGAATCATCCCAATGATAATCTTCATCCAAATTTGCATACGTTGTCTCCCGGGTTCTGTTTAAGGCCATTAGTGTAGCGATTAATTTCTGATCAATCAACTTTAGTATTACTGGATTACTGGGAACTCAACGATTGATGCTATACAATATTTGATAATACGAAGGAGTAATTCATGATTCGAAGCGTTTTAGTTGCTCTTGATAGTGGAGAGAATATGGACATTGTGCTCAAGTATGGCCTCGAGATGGCTCAATACTTTGAATCACAAGCTCATGGTATTCATGTGCTCGATATTCGTAAACTGTATTCTCCTTTCATGGAGGATGTGCTTTATTCGGCAGGATTGAGTTCAGTTCCGAATTTACAGGGTTTAGTTCGTGAGCGTATGATGAAATTAAAGGAGATACTTCACGCCGCTTGGAAGCACGGAGTAGATCAACACCAACTCAAAGGTGCTTTCCAATGTCCTGAAGGAATTGTAAGTGAAGAGCTGGCTAATGAAGCTCGGAAACATGATTTACTCGTAATCGGTACTAAAGGTGAAAACTTTCAATTGAGTCAGTTGTTGGTGGGTAGTACTTTTAATGAGGTAGTACAGCTAGTGAATAGACCAATTATGGTTGTTCCGAATCAAGTCAGCCGTTTTTATATTAGACGCGTGCTGGTGGCGTATGATGGATCACCAAGAGCTAACAATGCTTTGCACTTTGTTATTCAGAGCGTCCGTGATTATAACTTAGAATGTGAGCTAATTGTTTGTAAGGATGAAACATTACTAAACGCCGAAGATATTTTAAAGGAAGCACAAGAAATACTTGAAAGAGCCTCCATCGAATTTAAGGCTCGATTGATACAAGGCCCAGCTTCTCAAATGATTCTGGATCATGCTACTGTTAGCAATAGCGATGTAATCTGTATGGGACGCTACAGCGGGGCACTAATTAAAGATTTGTTCGTTGGTGGAGTGGCCCGCCAAGTCATAACCCAATCACAGATTCCAATCTTACTAATGCGGTAAAACGCCACCATCCTAGCGGGACAGTGGCGCTGATGAAAACAGTGTAGGATTTACTCCCTATCTCCAAGCAATTGTAGTAGATGAACGAATAAACCCACGAAATCTAAATACAGACTGAAGGCCGCATACATCGCGTATTTCTGTCCTTCACTTGTTGATTCCATACCATTCATATAAGATTCTCTTATCATTTGCGTATCGTAAGCTATCAAACCGGTAAAAATGAATACGGCAAGGCAAGACACAACTAATTCCATCATAGGCGATTGGAATATGAAGATATTTAGTACGGTAGCCAGAATAACTCCTATCAATGCAGTAAACAGCAAACTGCCCATCGAAGTGAGATTCTTCTTGGTAGTGAAACCATACACGGCCATTATTCCAAAAGTTCCTGCTGTGATCATAAAAACATTAGCTGCAGAACTGGCCGTGTACATAGCTAAAATTATGCTTAACCACAACCCAGTAGCTACTGAATATGAAAAAAAACAAATTCCGGCAATAGGTGCACTCATTCTGTGTACACTAGCTGCAAACATAAATACCAAGAAGAATTTCACAGCGATTAGTGGCCACACCAAACCCCTGACTGTATGAAACAGTTCTTCACTATTTAACACTCCGAAAGATACACCTGCGGTCACCAGAAGAGCCGCAAACATCCATCCGAAAACCTGAGCTGTATATACGGCTAAACCATTATTATCGATGACGGTTTCCTGGGCCGCTGCGCCAGCAAACTCGTACTGTGCCTGAGTCTCGTATTGAGAATCACGTTCACGAAATTCCATTTTTCCTCCTCTGTGACAAGCATGGTAGTGAGTACGACGTTTCCGTTTTGAAAAAAACCACACTCTGTCAATCTACACCTTCAAGAAACATGCCAAGTTTCTAATATAATTATTTCATATTCCGAGCTTAGTTCCAAGATTATGCTTAGATGTTCCAAACAATTCTTTCGGTATTAGTTCGCCCCAGGGTAGTTGCTTTGACCATTTTACCTCACTCTTATGCTATTATTTTTATAATTATGAGTCGAAGAGATCCGCTACAACAAATGGTTCCACGGCAAAACAGGGAACTTGAATTAATTAAAAATCATAGACGTCAGTCTACGATATTGGCTGTGACCATCGGTTGTGCCGTTGGTGTTTTTAGCAGTGGCCAGAATGGCTTTTTCTCGTTGTTGATGTGTTGTATTGCGACATTGGGCGGATTTTGGCTGGTTTATGAGCAATTTTTTGCCCCAAAACATGGGATAAACAAATCTGCCAATATGAGTAATTCTTTGTATGGCGAGAGAAGTGCTATCTTAATAAGAATATTGAAGGTACACGGGGCAATGAATTACGACAACTTAAAGGATCAAAGTCAATTTCTTGAAAAAGCATTGGTTCCCACTTTGCAAAGAATGGTTCAAGAGGGCGTTGTAGATGAGGAGTTAGACGTAGAAAACGGTCAATGGAGATATAAACTCAGCTCTGATTATGTTGTAATACAAACTAAAGTAGCTATAGGGAAAGACTTGAATCAACGCATGAAGGATTTAGAGAGATAGGAGTAAATTTGAAAAATAAAGAATTGACTACCGCCTTAGCTTTTCTTTCGCTTTTTTTCGGTGGGGCAGGTCTACACAAATTTTATCTAGGAAATTATCTCTCCGGTTTTCTATATGTTTTTTTTTGGTGGACTTTTATACCGGTAGTCCTGTGTGTGGTGGATGGTGTGCGATTTCTTAATATGGACGAACAACGATTTGATCTTTTGTATAACTACGAATACATGCATCGATTAAGTAATCATGCCAATAGGCCAGATACATTATTAAGCATACCTCCTGTTCAGAGAAGTAGAAAACAATCAAGCATTTCTAAAACCCAAGAGCTTAAAGAGCTTCGACAACTTCTCGTAGAAGGCGCTATCGAGGAGTCAGACTACGAAGTAATGAAGAACGAAATCCTACGCAGATAAAAACCGGACTTTGCAGTGATTACTAAACCGTCTGAAATAATACGCGAGGTTAACTTACGGGTTAAAAAGGCTTTTCAAGGCGATACAAGTGGTCATGATTATCATCATGTTAATCGTGTGCGAAATTTAGGATTGGAACTTGCCACAAGAGAGAATGCCGATCTTTTTACAGTAGAATTAATGGCTCTTTTACATGATGTTGGGGATTGGAAGTTTCACGATCGGGGACTCGAAGGTCAGACTCAAATTTTAGCAGAATTTCTAAAAAATCTGGACATCGACGAAATATTAAGCAAAAGATTGCTTTTAGAAATTCCAAAGATAGGTTTCAAGGGGGCCGAAGTCGAAGAAGATTGTCTCAGTCTGGAAGCGCAAATTGTTCGAGATGCAGATCGTATTGATGCTATTGGAGCTATTGGAATTGCCAGATGTTTCGCCTTCGGTGGAAACAGAGGTATGTCAATGTTCGATCCCGAGGTAGGAATTGTCATGCACGATGATTCGATGCAATATCATGATTCAAAATCACCATCAATACACCACTTTTTCGAAAAGCTGCTGTTATTAAAAGATCGCTTGCATACAAAATCGGGTCAGCAATTAGCAGAAACTCGACATCAGTTTTTATTAGATTTTTTACGACAATTTTTCTCAGAGTGGTATGGTGAGCGAGATATTCCTAAACAATTTAATTTGAAGCGTTACGATTTGAAGGAGAGATGAGATGTTAACCATTGGAATTGAATCATCATGTGATGATACATCGGTGGCAATTCTAAGAAACGGTAACGAATTACTTTCCTTGGTTAAGAAGAGTCAAGTGGATTTGCATGCTCCATTTGGAGGGATAGTTCCTGAGCTAGCTGCAAGAGGTCATATGGATAGTATTTTTCCGGTTATGGCACAGGCTTTAGAACAGTCAGGAATTGGCTTGCGGGACATAGATCTTGTAGCTGGAACTACTGGACCTGGGCTTGTTGGATCATTACTGGTAGGTTTAACGGCAGCTAAGACATTGGCATTATGCTTAAAAAAACCTTTTATTGCTGTACATCATCTGGAGGCACACTTCGCTGCTAACTTTCTTGAGCATGAAGGTCTTGAGTATCCGATGCTTGGATTACTGGTTAGCGGAGGTCATAGCTGTCTGTATATATTGAAGGGTCCAGGCGACTTTCAATTACTCGGTGAAACGCGAGACGACGCCGTTGGCGAGGTTTACGATAAAATCGCTAAAAAGCTAGGACTAGGAATTCCTGGAGGGCCTGTAGTTGATAAGGTAGCTCGAGAATATAAAGGTGACAATTCACTAGAGCTTACCCCTCCAATGCTGCATACCAAAGATTATGACTTTAGTTTTAGTGGCCTGAAAACAGCTTGTCTCAATGCGATGGAAGAGGATTACAGCGAAGCACAGGTATGCCATGCATTACAATCTGCTGCTGTACGAGTCCTTACGCATAAAACTATGAAAGCCTTAAAACAGTATGATCTCAAAACACTCCTATTGGCTGGAGGGGTTTCTGCAAACTCTGGTTTGAGATCGCGATTTCAGGATTTATGTAAGTCGGCAAAAGTTCGATTGGCAATGCCAACTCTCAAACTATGTACTGATAATGGGGCAATGGTTGCTCGATCTGGCTGGGAAAGATTTGTTCATCAGAAGCAATACAGTAAACTTTGCGTGGACGCTTTTTCGCGAATGCCACTTCAAAATGTTGAAGGAGGATCACTTTGGCAAAAATACGAGTGATGGATGCCGCCTTAGCTTCGAAGGTAGCTGCTGGAGAGGTAATTACACGTCCATTGAATGCAGTGAAAGAATTGATAGAGAATAGCCTTGATGCCGGTGCAGATAATGTCCAAATTGAGTTGCAACAGGGGGGTAAAAGACTGATTGTTGTAGCTGATAATGGATGTGGTATGTCGGCAGAGGATCTTGAACTGTGCATTCAGAGTCATGCGACCTCTAAGATAAGTCGCCTAGAAGATTTTTTAAATCTTTTAAGTTTCGGTTTTAGAGGTGAGGCTCTAGCTAGTGTGGCAGCCGTAAGTAAATTAAAAATTGAAAGTCTACAGGATCATGGTCAAGCGCGTTTAATGAATGTAATGGCTGGTAAGATTCAAGGATTTGGTCCCAGTGCTCGCTGCAACGGAACTAGAGTTGAGATCAAGGAACTCTTTTACAACATTCCTGCTCGACTGAAATTTTTAAAGTCTGATAATTACGAGAAGAGTTTAGTAGTTGATTTGGTGCAGTCTTTTATGGCGACTCACCCAAAGGTTGGATTTCAATTAAGTCATAATGGTCAAAGAGTTCTAGTTTCAAGTGGTCAAGGTGGCTACTCCGAAATTCTTTCGGCTCTTTTTGGTGCTCGGGAGGCTAGAAAAATGATCGAAATTCCTAGCAAGAAGCATCCAATTCTAGGTATGCAAATTCATGGATTTCTTTCACCATCTACCATGTATCGCAGTAATAGTAAGGATTTGCGAATATTTATAAATCGTAGGATCATTAAGCATCCGCCAATATTGAAAGCGATTCAATCTTCCTATGAAAATCTTAGTGCCATGAAAAAATGGCCACTAGGTTTAGTTTTCCTGCAGATACCTCCGGCAATGTTAGATGTTAATGTACACCCAATGAAGTTGGAACTTCGTATAGAAAACGAGCCATTATTACTCGAGTTTATAGCCAAATCTTTAAGAAGTATGCTGCTACAAAAATCCAGCGTTCCTCGGGTAAAATTAGTAGAGGAAAGAGAAAATATACCGCCCAAGACTAATAGCAATTTGGTCAAGAAAGAAGGGTCACGTTCCAGTCAATTAGGGCTACAGGATTTTTTTGTAGAACCACAGTTTAATACTCCAGATCACGAGGATGTATCTGCTGAATCCACAACTGAGCTACAGATTGATAAGACTGATTCCGAAGGCTCTCGAGCAACAGTTCCAAAGATGAATAGGCAAGGTCTAGAAGAAGTCTTTTCACAAATTGAGCCTTTGGATGAAGTGATTAGGCAAGAATCTAGTATTATACCCCCTATAATCGAAGTAGAAAGTGAGTCTAAACAAGGATTGTTCCCCGCTGATTTTAATCGTATGAAAGTCATTGGGCAGCTCAAGAAAACTTTTATCCTGGCGGAATATCAGGATTCTTTAGTGGTTATCGATCAGCATGTGGCACAAGAGCGTATTCTGTATGAAAGTATATTTCAGTCACTACGTAGTGGGCGAAGAAGGCAATCGCAAAATTTATTAATCCCAATTAGTTTTGGTGTAAGTGCATCCCAGATGGCTATTTTAGAAGCTGGTAGGGAATTGTTAAAAGATTTGGGATTTAATCTTCAATTGGGGGAGAATTGTTTACAGATTCTTTCCATACCAGAGGGCCTATCAGACGATCTTGATCATAATTTTTTGGAGGAATTAATCGACAGTCTCGAGGACTCTTTTGGTTTCACTCGAGTTGAAGAGCATTATACGGAGGTTGCAGAGAGTATGGCTTGTAGAGGCTCAATAAAAGCTGGCGATAGTCTAGGTCATCAAGAAATGCAGATTTTATTACGGGATTTAGCTAAATGTGAAAACCCTTTTCATTGTCCTCATGGACGTCCTATTCTGGTAGAAATGCCCTATAAGGAACTATACAAAAAATTTGACAGAGTTTACAAAAGGCAAGAGTAAGTGTCCTCAGAATCTTCTCAGATATGGGTTTTATGTGGGCCTACTGGAATAGGGAAAACCGAATTTAGTCTAAAACTGGCCGAGAGAATAGGCGCAGAAATCATTTGTCTCGATGCGTTTCAAATATATCGAGATATTCCAATTTTAGCGGCTTGTCCGAGCAAGGAAGATTATTTAAGTGTAGCTCACCATCTTTTTGAGTTTGTTGAGCCAGAAAAAAATTTTTCATTAGCTGAATACTATAAATTATCCGTAGCTAAGATTATTGATTGTTGGAATCGTAAAGTTATTCCACTTCTAGTTGGTGGTACAGGATTATATCTAAAGGTTTTAAGTGATGGATTCGACCAGCCTGGGCTAGAGCAAATTCCGGAATTACGCGCAGAATTAGAATTGTTGGCTGAGCGTGAAGGTCGATCTGCTGTTCATCAAATTCTTGCAAGCAAAAATCCTACAAGAGCTGCAGCATTACATCCTAATGACTTAAAGAGAGTTATTCGAGCGATTGAAATTACAAGTCATTCGAGGTCTGCTAAACAAACGCGTCACGATCTCAAGAGCTTTTGTCCAAGATGGCGAAAAGTCTGTCTGATGGAAAGACGTGAAATTCTTTATAATAGTGTGAATGATAGAGTTGAAAAAATGATAGAAAGAGGCGTAGAAGCCGAGGTCGAAACATTGATGCGTCGCAATATTGCTAGTGGATTTACTATTTGCCAAGCAATTGGATTCCCTGAAACTAGAGATTTTATTAAAGGATTAATTCCTAAAGACGAATGGATTGAACGATTTCAGCGAAATACCCGTCGATTTCTTAAAAGGCAGCTTACTTGGTATAGATCAATGACTGATCTCCAAATAATTTGGCAGGAACAGAGGCAGGAATGTTTAGATTCGTTAAGACTTTAAAACTCATTTTCATTATATTTTCATTAGTAAATTCAAATAGCTTTGCGTCGGACTTTGAGCGCCATCAACTATTTCGACAGCTTTATAGTGATGGAAATAATTCAAAATATAAGCTTGGTACACAACCAGGTCAGCAATTTAATGCACCATCGACTCTCTCGCATACATTCAACCCGGCTGCCTCTGGTTTGAGTATGATCATGGGATCGTTTTCGCCAGAGCCTGGTCGAGGTACTAGCGTAATTTTGAAGAGTAGTCCTTCTCAAGGAAATGGTATAGAGCAGCTTTACACGCGTCAATTTTTTAGTGGATACCGATGGTTTTGGTTTGAGCATGATGGTCAGATAGTTTCCTCTGTACAAGGAGGTTTTTACGATTTAAGCTCGCTTACATTACCAAGTAATGCTTCTTATACTTTTAATAATCATGTTTTTCAATTAAGTTGGACAGGGCCGACAGCAGCAGATTATGGAACAAAACTAGTGTTCAGAGAATCTATGACTTTAGAACCAATGGAGAATAGTTCTGGTGAAATAATATATGAAGGTAATAGCACCAACGCGATGCATGTTCACAAACCTAGACCCGGTTCTTTTCTGCACTTTGCATTCTTCGGTAGTTATCCATTGGGAAGTCTACGCGTAGACTCAGGGTCGGGTAATCAATATTGGCCAAATCTCTCTGGAGTTTATGAGGCTGTAGGTGGTGTCCATCAATCTCATGACCTTGATAAGCTACGATTACTTCTTGTTATTGCGATTCCATACATTGAAAGATTTAATAAGAGACTTTATAAAATTAAGCCCGACTTTGCACCAGACGTGACCGATTCGGATGGTAATATTATTGCCTGGCCAAAAACCGACAGTCATATGACAATATACGGTAAAAATTGGTCGGCCGACACTCATCAGATCACCGAAAACGGTGAAGTTATGGATACCAGTCGCATAATCCAATGGACTGATGAGCACATACATCTCAGTCTTCCTGGAAGCTTGCTAACGACCACCGAACCTTGTTTAGATGTTCAATATTCCATCGAGAGCAAAGTAGATCAAGGTCTTTCCTCTAATTTTGTGCATACCAGATTGGTTAATGCGAATTATAATTATTCTATGCTTTGCGATCGATAAATTGGCAACTTTTACTGGCTTTGTGGCGTATAAGAACAGTAGCTGATCTATGAAAAACTCTTTGCTACTATTATTTGTAACCTCTTTCGGATTCTTTAGTTTGAATTACGCTGATTCTGACTTTCCAGGTTATGAAGATATAACGTACGATCTCAACGATGCTTATGAGCAGGAGTCCGATGATAACAATCAAGCTTCAGTAGAAATCAGCAACTTTTCAACCTTAAATCTCTGGGGAAGAAGTCTCAATTTCGAAAATTCAAATAAATCTGACCTATCAGAGGCTTTTACGGATTGGGCCGATCGTGTAAAAGTTTCCATGGGTATTACTCCGCGAGATGCTACGAGTATCTCAACTCGCAAAGAGTTGTATGCTCTGCGCAAATTTTTGTCAAAATTTGTGAATTATGAGCAGTCGGATAAGAACCATGCGGAAGCTAAAAAATTAAATCGTAGGTATAACTACTTCCTTCATCTTGAGCGCTTGGCAGATAAATTAAACAAAAAAGGTTGGAGCTCGCAGTTCATGACTGTAAACCAGGTAATGAAATTACATTCACAATCTTGGAGTAGTAAGACGAATCGGACAGATGATATTCTGAATGTTCGTGATATTTTACATGCTCTATACTCATCTATTGAGCAGCTTGGAGGCAGTGTAAAAGCACCTTTCCTAGATAGATTTAGGACTAAAATCTATCAGCTTGTTTCGATCGCTATTCGTGTTCAATCTAAAAGTTCTTCTGATGAAAAGGCTCAATATCTTCTGCAAGAATGGGAAAAATTACGAACAAGTGAAAAGCCCTCCAAAGTTCTAGACTTTCCATGGTCTGAGATTGCAAATAACCAATTTGGTCTGGGAAGATTTAAGACTGCCATAAGCTATGCAATGACCTTAGCAAACTACTTTCAATTAACATACCGGCAGTTTTTTAGCGTTGAGACAATGATGTGGTTTGGAGAGAATGCTCAAATGCTTTCGGCGCTAGATCAGTTGTACAGTGTACGCGGTGAAATTAGCCTATTAGAAATAGAAAATAGTTATACTGCTGACAAAGGTCGGTTAACTATCACTGAGTTGGTAAGATTTACTCGAAATCAACCGCAATTTAGAGAGCTAGCCAGAGTACTTTACACCCGTTATTTAGATTCATTAAGTGAGCAGAGCGTCATAAAAGAACAAGTGATTGCTATGCGAGATAAAGTTCTCAAAATAAGGAGTATGCAACGCATAGAGCAGTTAATAGCTGATAAGAATGAGCACGAAATAAAAGAAGTCTTAGATAATTTCGAGCAAAGAACTGACATAGCCAAGCTCTTAAGCCCACTTTTAATGATAGAAAACACTGACGGGGTCGATTTTACCGATATCCAAAAAAATGAATTTTTCACCAATACTGGATTACAATATAGCAAGATTATTCAAACTGGTGGAGATAGAGATAAGTTAATTCGGGTGGTTCGAGAGACTTTCCCTCAGAGATCTTCAGACCCCGAATTTGTCAAAGATGTCCTACAAAAGGTATCTGATGAGATACAGCGTCAAACTAATACAGAAGCGACTTTAGGTTTGTTAGAAACGGCTAGATATCGCCACATAGTTACTCAAGTGATACAGGAGCCTGGCGCTACTGAACTTTTTGAGGTTCGGGAGGGCACACTAGTAGTAAAAACAATTGTCCTGAAGGCGATCCGTGAAGGCGACTCATCTGGGCTCGTCGATCTTGCTTTCGATAAATTTAACAATGAGTTTATTGATACTGAAAAGAAGTTGGAAGGGGCGGATGTTTTGTCCGTCAAATTGAATAAAGAATATCACAGGATAGAATTTTTGGAACAAGAATTAAAGTTGCTTGGGCAGCGTGTCTCTGCTACAGAATCTGAGGGGGTTTCAGAGAAGATAAAGTCTTGGCAGAACCAATTACGAGCTGAGCAATCCAAAGTTCGAAATAATCTAAGGGACTTAGAGTCTCTAGGGAATAAGTTTGATTTATTACGCTCGCGATTAGCTCAGTTGATTGGAGCAAAAAGTCAGCTAATTTTGACAGATACGAATTATCTAAATACTGTTCTGCAGTCTTACTTGAAGCGCTTATTGTCAAATGGTAGAAACTTTCAGACCAGTATCAAAGCAGTAATCAATCTACTGGCAGAGCTAAAGGAAAAGTCTAATGAAATCAAAAACCTGGCTGATAGTATTTCAGCGAGTAGAAATGAAGTGAGAAAGATTGCTTTGAAGATTGACATAATGGGAGATTCTCTAAGTGAGAAGCTACCACTGCTTAAAGAACGACGTGCTCTGTTGGAAGAACGGCATAGTTTAATCTATCGCAAAGTTTCGTATCTATCAGTGGAGGAGCAGAATCACATCGACCAAAATGCTTCAATGACTGCCGAGTTCGATGAAAATGTGGCTAATCAATATGCTTCGAAATATCTGATAGGATTCATTCGCAAAGGTGATACTCAGAATACAGTGGTTGAAAATATTCGTTTTCACAGTTTTGGCGGTAGTAGTATCAGCTTTGATCTAACTTTGATGAATACTCAAGTTAGCGAGGACTGGGAAAAGGTTGAGAGACGTCAGACGATATCGTTGAAAGTTAGTCCTAAAGTAGTTAAGAGCGAGCCCGATAATTTCGACTTTGAAATCCAATCATTAGTTTTGCGCAAGGAAGGTGAGGACCCAGTTGAACTAAAAACAGGACTTAAGTTAGTGCTAGAATCGACCTTAGATCTACTTAATTTATTAGTTAAAGCATTGAATGATACTCCGTATAGGAAGCTAAAATTTAAGTATTTCCCTCACCTAGAGACAATTAGGGTTATCAACGGTTTGCCCATATTTGAATCTTTTCCAAATTTCAAAGTGGATTTTATCAAACTATTAAACAAAAAAATTTACATCTATGGTGACGTTTCAGGTGAGCGTCTCGGTTCTTTGGTCGGTAAGGGTTTAGTAATGACCAAGGGAAAAAAGATTCAAGTTGATAGAGAGGATTCGAAGTCGAAGGAGGACTTCAAACGAATGGAGTCTCAAGGCTCCTTTGTAGTGGGACAAGCCAAGATTCGTATAAACGAGAAATTGATCAACGATTTCTATAAAGGTATGAGGCGAGCTGTTATTTCTGAGAAGTCCTCAGGTACACATGATTTCATGTTTTTCGAAGGCTTGCAAAAGGCAGAAATCTATTTTGAGGAAAACGATGAGGTGAATATGCTTTTCAAGGGTGATTTTAGGACGATTTCTAAAAGCACCCGAAGGTTCTACTCTCTAATCAATGGTATCGCTTCGCCTTATCTCGGGCTGAAAGAGGGCTTAGCTCGCGCCGGTTCTGGATTACTTCGATTTGTGACTTTCGGAAAAGTAAATGTTGAAGTTGACCCCAAGAACTATCGATCTCCAAGCGGCGAATTTGCGATTTTTTTAGCTGGGCAGTCTAAATACCAGCAAGAAACGCTCAACGTAAATTTTGATACAGTGAGTTTATATGACCCAGTTCACATGGGCGCCTTGCAACCATATTTGGGAACTGCAAAAGTAATTATGACGGTAACTCGAGCCGTTGGATGGCTATACAAACAGTTAGTCAAAATGATTGATGCCATACCGGGACTTAATGTTCAAACTCCAAAGAATCGTTTAGATCACATGTTACTAACCTGGTTAGTCGCTAATTTGGCTTATCAGATTGACTCCAAGGTGCAAGATTTAAACATTGAGGTTAAATCTTTCAAATCTTTCGAACTCGAGCTTAACGACTTCGAATTAGTTGAGGGTGTCGAAACCAAGGTAGCGGAGATAAAAATTTTCGATCAAACCATGGAGATAACTTCTACAGCGAAATCACAATTGTAAATTACTTGGTAAAATTATCGAAAGTCTAGTTCTTGACGAAATTTACAACTATATTAACATTGTTATATTAGAGGTATTATATCTACATGTGCTATTGTTGCAAGCATCAAGGAGGCCGAAGTGGATTCATCAAATATTAAATCATCCAAAATCAGAATTGCCAT
>CAZRWM010000033.1:0-21935 GCA_964603885.1 uncultured bacterium | reverse complement strand
TTGAAATACTGAAGTGTATTGAGTGAAAACTGCTTTGGTGGCTTAGAGATTAATAATCAACTATTATTGTTCGTGACTTAATTACGGAGTCCACTTTGAAGATAAATCCTGATCATTATGAATTGTCATATTATCAATCTCAGGCAGAGGCTAATCGAGAGGTTTTGGTCTACGAGCTTATATATTCAAACCTCGATGATAAATTAATAAAGTTAAGAAAACTTGATAAGATCGAATCCAATCTTGAAATTAAGTTTCATATCACTCAAGCTATTAGAGCTATTAAGAGTAAGCCATTGGATGGTGTTACACTTAAAGAAATTCAAGACGAAAAGTTACGCACGGCCCTGTCCTCTGAGAAACAAGTAATTAGACATAAAGCTTACAAATATATTTTGAAGCTAAAGATGATCGAGCTAATCCCCGCTTTAAAACAGCTAAGGCAGAATGCTGAAGATGTGTTTCTTGATTGTGTAATTTTACAATTATTAGCCGTTGATCGGATTCAAAATTTCAATGAGATTTTTACGTATGTAAAGACCAAAGATATAACTCTTTTAGCTAAAACTATTGAGGTTTTTAGTGGTATTAAAATCCAAAGAACAATGTCTGTGATCATCCAGCTACTATTGCATAAAAATAAATTGGTGCACAACAAGGCGCTTGAGGCATTTCAGGCTCTAGAGCCAGAACAGGGCTTAATCTTCGTTACCAACATGATGGCAAATGAAAAACCAATACAACGGCTTGCAGCTGCTAATGCCATCGGGTTTTCAACTTTTGATAATGCTTCTCACTTACTTGCACGTTTGCTAGCGGATGAAGATGATAGAGTAAGGGCAAAAGCTAAAGAAGCTGTTCAAACCCTAAATATTGCCTTGGTTCAGGGTGCGCAATCTGAGGAAATCAAACTAATTAAATCCCAATCAATCGTAGAACAGCTGCAGGGTACAGATGCCAGCAATACGAGAAAAGTTGCCAGTTTACTCTCAAGTATAGGTTGCGTAGGTAGTCGAGATGAGAGTCTCATAATTGCTATTAGGCCTTACTTAGCAAGCCCGGATAGTCGAGTACGTGCTAATGCACTAGAGACACTGGGTCAGGTGTATAAAGGTACAGACAAAAGTCAATTTGTTGAGTTTTTAAAGGACTCCAATAATCGTGTTATTGGTAATGCTATTTATATTTTATGTGAAAAAGATCATTGCCCTGATGAGTATTTTGATCAAGTAAATGAAGCCTTGGAGAATCTATCTTTATATCACGGTGTTAATGGTTGTCTCACTGTTGTTTATTGCATTAGTAATTGTTTAGATGAGCGGTTTTTACCTTACTTATCTGAATTGTATGCGTGTGGTCACGATCAAGTCGCTATCTCTGCCTATGGTTTACTTCTGACATGGTCTGAAACTAGTGAAAAAGCTCGGGAGGAATTGAACCTGCTCAATGATTCAGATCTAGACGATGAAATTGATTAATATGTCATCTGAGTCGTACTTGAATTTTGCTAACAAAATTTTTTAATAAAGCAAGAGTATCTAAGTTTGTTTAGTTCTAAAAAAGTAGTCTGGAATTCTATTACACACTATTTTAAGTGCTTATAGACAACCAGCGGTTTTATATACTTTGACCACCTCTGGTAACATAGATATGAAGTCATTACCTGTTTTATTGAAGTTTATATCTGCCTTCTTCAAATCCATTTTTTCGAGTATAATCTGTAATGTATTAAAGGATTTTATTGTTATCAGCTTTTGTTCGCATAAATTCCACTACATTATTGGTCATTATTATTTTGTGAGTTGGGAATATCCAAAGCAATGCCAGAGGGATTAAATTGGTGTTTAAATCAATATGAAGATGTTCTATTTTGACAGATTATATATAACATTTAGTTAGACTGAAATGAGCTTCTAGACATGAGTTTAAATCTTAGTAATTACAGTTCCGTTTATTATCGTTCTCAAATTGAGTCCAAACGTGCTGAACTAATCAAGGAACTTATCTATTCAGATGATGAGCAAAGACTTGATGTTCTTAAACGCCTGCATCCCGAGGAGTCGAACCTTGAGATAAAATTTGAGATTAGGCGAGCTATTGATGATTTGGAATCTTTGGAAGCCGAACGAGTGAATTCGCAAATAGATTATGATGAGAAGCTACGCCAAACTTTGAGATATGCAGAGACCTCCTTAAGGCATCAAACCCTTAAGGCAATTGTCAGTAACAGACGTTCCGATTTACTTGAAATGATGCGAGAAGTTAGTGCCCAGGTTAAAGACCCGTACATTGAGGCTGCTATACTAAAGTTACTTGCACTTAATCCGGTCAAGAATCTTAAGGAGATTTGCTCATATTTGAAATCCTCAGATGATCGCGTGGTTGCTAGCACTATTCAAATAATCGGCAGTATAAATAATACGCAGTCTCTCGCTCTAGTCGCTAATTACTTAACTCATCCGAATAATCGCGTACGAAGTAATGCTGCTATTGCTTTTGAGAAAAGTGAACCAGATTTAACCAGAAAGGTTATAGAAAAGATGGCTTATAGTGAATATGTAGCCTACCGTAGTTCTGCTGCCTATGCTCTTAGTGTTACAAGTTTCAAAGGTTCCACTGACATTTTAGATTTTTTACTTACAGACTCCGACCCAGGAGTTCGGGCAAAAGCACACAAAGCAAGGGCAACGATTGACGAGGGCAAAGCTAGTCGAGATAAGCATGTCCTTGAGAATGAAAAATCTACCAAGATTAGTCACGCGACTGAAGCAAATGATTTAAATGCTCTTGAAAATATTTCGCAGTTACTTGTTAAAACGTCAGATCCAAAAGAATTATCAACTATAGTACTGAGGTGTAGCCAAGTAATCGCAGATGATGAGCAAAAAATTGCGCTTATTAAACCTTTTTTGCGTCACGAAAACGGTAGAGTGAGAGCTAATGCACTTGAAAGTTTAACCATCCTTTATCCTGAGACAGAAAGAGATTTCTTCTTAGATTTTCTTGTTGATACAAATAATAGAGTCATCGGTAATGCGATCTTCATCTTAAGTGCTGAAGATCACTGTCCTGAGCAGTATCGTGAAAAAATCTGTGCAGCCATCGAAAACCTCATGAATAATCATCAGATAAACGGATGTTTGACAGCATTGTATTGTATAGGTAACTGCCGTGATGAGATTTTCTTACCCTACCTGATTCAACTTGCCAGTTCTGAAGAAAAAATCGTTGCAGACAAAGCCCATTCTCTTCTATCCGCATGGGCAGAAACTAGCGGTGCGGCGAAAAATGCTCTTCGCGATATGATAAAACGAAATTTATCTATCCAATTTTCGGGGATTTCCACAACTGATAATGAGCTTAAAGATTTACTTGAATGACTCTGCCGCCAATTTGAACAAGACCATCTTACTCGTATGGAATTTCTATTAAGTAGCGAGTATATCCATCTTTATGTGGCATTGAAAATGAGATTATTTTACTTAATTGATCATTGGACCATAGGAACTCTTGTATAAAACCTTGCTTTCCAGGTAAAAGTTTCAAGTAATCAGTACCATTTAAGTCCCGCCACCTAAAATAACGGGTTTCCAAATCACCGACTTTTACTATTTGCTCAACCTCCCATTCAGAAAAGGCTTCACTATGGTGTGTTTTTTCTATTTCACCCCAAACCCTTCCAAATGTAAGATTCGGAGAACTCTGTTTTATGCCACTGATTCGGGACCTGATTTTTTTTGGGTCGTGATTCCATTGATTCAAATGAGTTGTACATCTCCATAATTTACTTAAAGCTGGTCTGCACACATAACCGGCCGACTTTAGTTTGGTGATTTTTTCTTGACCAGCTGCATTACCGGTGTAAACCCGGATACTATCTAATACCGCGAGCGTTTTTATTACTTTATCCACAGCTTTGAAGACTTTACCCTCGGGCATTGCTGAGGGTTCACTTGTAGCATTACTAAAGACATACAAAGTATTAAAAATAAATAGGGCTAGCAATATTGGTTTTGATGTTTTCATTTTACTTAACCTTTCTGAATATACGACTGGCGATTATTGGTACTAATCGAAAAGCGTCAAGTCTAAATACCAAAATTTAAACTTTTAAAACATTTTGAACACGTTTTATGCAGGGTATTCGTGAGTAATCATATTTCTATACTGGAAGGCTTTTTTAATATTGATTTCTGAAAAGCTAGGAGAAATTAATGAAATTGTTTCGCTTACTGTTTTTTTCATCGATTTTATTTTTTACCACTACGAATGCCGATGTATGGATCGATCCCATCATCAAACAAAATATCATTAACAAAGGCGCTGAGGAATTATCTGTTATAGTCCTATTAAAAGGAGCTCCATCTCCACTCGTATCTTCCTCTTTAGAAGAACGTAGACTATCTAAATCGCGCATACTTAGGGTATTAAGTAATTTAGGTTTATCTGAAGCGGAGCTTCGTAGAGCCACAATTCTTTGGTCTGTTAATGGTGTGCACATATATTTGAACTCTGATCAAATAGTACAACTTGCTAAAACTAAAGAGCTTCAAGCAATCATCTATGATTTTGAGATAAGTCTAGATATTCCAAAAAGTTTTGAACCCGATATTAGAGACCAAAAAATTACCTGGGGTATTAAAAAAATTAACTTGATAAAAGTTTGGAATGAATTGAAGTTGACCGGTAAAAATGTAAAAGTTGGTGTTTTAGATACGGGGTATTCTGATCACCCCGCTTTACGTAATCGTGTAGTTGCTGATCGTTCCTTCACTTTTGGACAAAAATTTGGGCCTACCGATGGTCACGGGCATGGAACTCATTGCGCAGGAACAATCGGTGGTACCACAGTTGATGGTAAGGTGATAGGTGTGGCTCAAGGTGTTGATTTCGTAATTGGGCGTATCTTCAATAACAAAGGGAAAGGTTCTCTATCTTTAATGCTTAAAGGCATGCAATGGATCGCAGATCCTGACGAAAATCCAGCTACTAAAGATTACCCAGCAGTTGTTTCAAATTCATGGGGTACAGCTTGGAAAAATCAAAATAAGATCGAGGCTTTATTGCGCGCTGTACAAACTTGGAAGAATGTGGGAATAATCCCAGTTTTCGCAGCTGGTAATTCTGGACCACGACCGCAAACTATTCTAATTCCTGGAGTCTTCGATGAATCGATTACCATAGGGTCAACTGATAGGTCTGACAGAATCGCCAGATTCTCATCTCAGGGTCCCGGAGTGTATCTTGGAAATAAAACCGACAAACCTGATCTGACTGCTCCTGGTGTTTCGGTATATTCAGCGGATTTAAATGGTAAATATACCTACAGGAGCGGCACGTCTATGGCCACTCCACATATCACTGGAATAATTGCTATCATGTTGGAGGCTAATCCAAATTTAGACACTGAACAAGTTCGTAAAATTCTCAAAGAGTCAAGTATTGATCTGGGTGACTCTGGGTACGACTATGCGTTTGGCTCCGGTCGTATTGATGCTTACAATGCTGCTATCAAAGCACTGCAAAGCCTGAATTAATTCGTACAGGTATAGATGGAAATTCAAAGGATATGCGCAAAATCCTTCATTACTGGGAGACTGGGACTTTTTTAATCGCTATCGACATCGTCTTGTTCAACATCTTCTTCCCAAGAAGCGATAGCAATTCCATACCCTTTTACATTAACCGTCTTCTTTTTAATATATCTGGGAATATGCTCAGGGGATGATCCAGAATATGGAACATTTTGTAATAGCCAGTTGGCATAATAATTATCATGGTTATTCTCCCCGATATATGGTGAGTTGATTGCTATCGCAGCATTGATTCTTGATGAGTCATCTTGTTCAATTATTACTTTCATGCTATCCGGTAAATTGCCCTGTATCATAGAAAGTACAGATCCATTGATAAGTGTTGTGCCCAATGATTCTGAATGTCGGTAAAACTCGATTGTAAATTTTCGTATTTTACCCTTTAGAAAAGTTTTACTACGCAGAGTCTCACCATCAAGATTATGTAAGCTCCTATTTAAGCTATACAGACCATTTTCAGAATTTATTAATGTATATTTAATAATTCCTGAAACCGGCTTAGCATTCTCTTTAATCACATCAATTACGCTGTAAAAATTCAAATCTTGAGTTGCTCCATTGTCCAGGACGTTTCTTATAATACTTACCTCGTGTAGTTTCCCATTTTCATCCATCACAGGTTCGTGAATTATTAGAGTAGAGAGGTCTCTACGCAACCACGAAAAAGCAATACTCATTTCTGTCAGTGCACTTACGGTATTCGATCCTTTATTGGATATTCTTAGAAAGCCTGAAAAAAATCCCCAAACTACGGTCATGACTGTTATGGCAATCGACGCAGAAATCATTATTTCAACTAGAGTAAAAGCCTTGGGAAATTTGTTCATAACTTACCTAATTCAAAGAATCGACCATATTTTATTCTATGCTCGTTTTTGTCTACCCAATGGACTTCTAGAAGTAGTAAATATCCTAATTGCTGTTTGCTTAAATTATATTTAAGAGACACTCTCGGTGGCATACTTAATAAATCAGATGCTGGTAAAGATTTTAAGGGGAAGTCCGACAACGATGAATCGTCAGATAACAATAAATCGACAGAATTTGTATTAACTGCTTTTTCTGTATAATCAATAACTTGCATCGCTAAGTTAGTACAATTGATTTCGTATGTTGAGAAATTTAATTTGTGTGCGGTACCCGAAAATAGCTGAGTTAGCCCTATTGCCCCCACCAAAAAGATAAATGTTCCAATTAATAATTCAACGAAAGAAAGACCTTTATTGAACAAGGTGAACCCCTTTCGAAGTGACAAAAGTGAAATGTAAGTTCACATTTTCTTCAACATTGGGCAGAAAATTATTATTAAAAACGACTCTAAGACGTCCATCTGAATTCATGCCGCTATTTCTGTAGAAGATATTCCTTTTAGAAGTTGTTATTTTATCCGCTCGGATATCTCCATTAGAAGTTGAAACCACCCAATTATTTTCTATTAAATTAATATCATCTAAATTAAGGTGATGGATAGCAGCCCCACCTATGATTGAAACATCATGGTCTGGTGGTTTGGTGATCCATCCAATAGTTCCATTTTCTTCGCTAAGTGCTATTAAATACGCATAAATTTCACTAACAGAGCTCCCTATCTTAATTTCGCCATTTACAGATATTATTGAAAGAGGAGGTATATCAATTAGATCAAAAGGATTCGCAGAATCCGATTTCTGATTTCTTTGTGGATTCAGAGAATCTGCATTTCGAATTAGAACATCATTAGGGATTAAAATATCATGGTCATAGATTAATATGCCCTTACCTTCGATTAACAATTTCTTATTTTCACAAACGTTGCTACCAAGATTTAACTCTTCAGGTTCGTCTGAATCTTTCCCATCGGTAGAATGAATGTAAACAATACCATCAAGCTCTAGAATACAATTTTGGTCTATTCCCTCTTTAAGCATTGTCTGTTCAAAGCCTTTCACATCGGTTACGTGAGTCGCTTTGAATCTTAAATCAAATACCTCTGAATTCATATGACCCGAATTTGGATCAAATTTAAATGAATCTGCAAAAAGACTTAAATTACCAAGCTTACCTTTAAAAAATATTCTCTTGTGGGTCGCGTTATTCTCAGAAAATTCATAAAGGACTAAACGATTAGCATTAAACAATTGGCCATTAGAAAGATTATCAGGGAAAAAAAATTGATCATTAAGGTTTACCTCATCTGTACTATTTAAGGATTTTATTTGATCTAATTTTAATACATTGTCTGCATTTCCCCCTTCACTGCTCCCACCATTACTAATCATTGCATTGTAAGCGTGCAAATAATTATCTAGCCAAACGGCGGAACCCATTTGCTCCCAGTAGAATAAGGTATCTTCTGCATCTGAGGCCAGTAGATAGTCTGAGGGTCCTGTTTCAGAAAATAAGCCCCAATTTTTACTCTTGAAATGGTTAGAGGTTTTAGATCCATCTTTAGCATTAAGTTTGTCATCGCTTATAACATCAGTTTCAATCCAATCTTTCGTATCAGGATCGATTGTAAAATTAGACTTATTTATCCATGTCTGACCATCATTTTCTAAATCAACATTGATGTAAGGAAGCGGAAGTACAGAAGGTGTCGGCGGATTATCACTACTTATGTGTTGATAGGGAAATATCTTATGAAGAGCGGACTCTTGTCTCAAATTATTTACCGTCATGAATGAATATCTGACTGGACCTAAAATTAAAGTTGGTGACCGATTATCAAAAAATCTAGATGGTGTTTTTGTATAAAAGTAACTACCAAATGGCTTTAACAATGCGGGGTGCTGGCTTCTGTAATCAGCTTCGCTGGTGAAGCCCATCTCCGTAAGTTGGGCCGGATCAATAATATCATTATAGTAATTGTAAAATTGCCTTCTTTTTTTAAATTTTGAATACTTTCTATGAGTATTACCTAAATAAGTTATACTTTTAAATAACGAGCCATAATTCTTGAATTCTGAGGTCATTAAGAAATTCAGTTCTGTGTCGCCATCTCCCCATTCGTATCCATCGTATGGTTTGGGCATTGTCGCAATATTAGCCTCCGGAAACTCTCCACTAGTACTGAACTTAAACTGTTGCCCTTTTTGTCTATGAAAATAGTCTCCGTAATAAAATTTACCTGAGCCATCAACGTTGCGAACTCGAGTAGCTCTAAATCCGGTTTCGAAATTAAAGGCATAATAGCTTGCAAGATTTAATATAATACCTTTTGGCTCCTCGGTGCCTAAAAAAACCCAACCCTTGTAATCAATATTATTTAGCGTGTCATTTGGATCAAAAGTTCTAACTGTTTTTTCAGTTTGGCCATTAATTTGAAAATCATTTAGGCTATTTATAATTATAAGCGGTCGCATAGTTGACCGCTCGGTTTCGATAATGCCACCTTTATTGTGTTTCTTATCTTCATTAAAACTCATTGGCAAACGATTTATATTTCCTACAAAACCGTTCTGTTTTGTCTGGTTTTTCATAAAAAACGAAAAACGACTTACAACTGGTGGTAAGACATTAACGAATCGGAAATTGTACCAGGCATCATATACCTTCGACGATACCCCATCTTTTGAAATTTCTACTTCAATTGTAAAGACTCCTCGACATTCCTTTGGATGTGGAAAGACGAGTGCATCTGATTCATATTTATTACTTTCCGGAGTACCAAAAAAGGGTTCTAAATATTTAAAGTGGACTTTTGCCTCGAATTCAAATCCAACAAATTCAGCAATCTTCTTTGAATTTTCCAGAGATTCGCTAAATAAGTTTTGTTCAAGATCAATCGTAAAATCCTCAAAAATATGTATTTTTTCTAAAATTTTCGTTTTTGCCCCACTATTGCCTAGACGCATTTCATGATTAATCCAATCGTGTACTTCCTTTTGTATACTTTTTGCCAACTGCTCTCGGGCACTATCAAGATAATAATAGTGAACTAAAAAGAAAGTTTCCCTTGATTGCATATTGAGCGAAAATATAGCGATTCCTATAGTTACGATTACACCCAGTACGAGAATAATAAATGACATAAAACCTTTATGTTTATGGTTCATATTAATATTCCTAGAAGTAATACCAGTCCGAGCTTCTGATACGCTTTTTAGGCTTTATCCTACTCGTCCACGCGTCACTGAATTTATTATTCGTAGAACTATATTTTAGAAGCTGAAATACCCTCTTATTGTCTGTTGTACCTAAATAATGAACTGTAGCTTCAATCGAATTCATTTTAAAGTTAGAAGGAAAATCTGACGGAATCTGTAAGTAAACTTGCCCTTCATTGGTAACGAATTTAAGTGTGCTATTTGATCGAGGTATATTTAGGAAGTTTCCGTTCAACTTCACTACTAGAGGCCCTGTTCTTTCAGAGGAGTCGAAATTTGATAATAATTCTTCGGATGGATTCACTTGCTGATTGTTATCTCGCTTATTGGGAAAACTCATCCAGACTAAGAACCCTAGACTTACTAATAGGCCGATAAGAAGCACTATTACGACTAGTATTTGGAGGGTCTCTTTGTTTAGTTCTTTAGACATCGGCAGGCTCTGTTTAAGCTTTGATTATAGGCGTCTGAATGATAATGTAGCAAGTTCAGATAATGACATTGACTCGAAAGTCTTGTATACCGAAACAAAATGTATAATGTGTTGCTGATTTAGCAAAACATATTTGAATTAAATAGCAAAAGAGGAAATCTATAATCTATGATCTTCGTAAGACTAATACTATATGTACTATTGACGGTTCAACTATATGCAAAGTCTACTCATTTAGATCCAAAAACAAGCTTCAAGACAAGTTTGCCCAGCGGATGGACTGATCTAGTTGATAATTATTCCAAATTCACTAGGAAAGCAATTCTGTTTGGGGACTATGCAATAACTGACTGGACTCCTGCAATTAAAAAGGCAATCAAGGACGGTAAAAAATATATCTACTTCAAACCCGGTACTTATCATGTTAGAGGTAAGCGTGGCGAACCGGCGGTATTTGGAGACTGTGTATGGGTGGGCTCTGGCCCATGGGAATGGCCCAAGAATAACATCCAAACCTCAGTAATTGCATATACGGAAGTCAATCCCGATGGTTCGACGCTCAAGAAATCAATTCTTGATGGAGCCATTAAGACTAAGTCGACTGTAGGTTTCATGTTTTCTACAAATTTTCGGGCAAAATATATAGGCTTCAAACTGAAGACCTATCATAAGAATGGTTTTACCTCAAGTCCCCCTGCGCAATCCACAGTTGTAAGAATGCAAAATACAAAAGAAATGAGACTCAAAGGAAATCCTTCGCAAGATAATAATATTTTCATGGGATGTTCATTCGATGGAAGCGGTTTGATGAAAAATCTTGATAAAAGTAATTCAGATGCAGGTACAGATATTTATTATGAGGGTAATGGGGGTGTATTTAATGAACTTAATTTTTCAGGTAAGGGAGCTGGGATAACCTTAGCATTACCCATAAATATTAAACAAACCTCGGACTTTAGACTGCAAGGTAACAATTTTTATGCGAGTGCCGGTGATAAGATTCGAATTACTGGCGCTCAACAGGTTCGAATATTGGTTGAAGGTAGTGTATCAACTAACGGGGGCCCATTTTTGAATTTGGTAAGCGGTGGTTTAATCAATTCTAAGATCACAAAAAATAAGTTGGATCTTAGTTCGAGCACGAAATTAAATAAAGATGCTGCCGCGTTAATTGATGCGAATAATTGCAAGATTAATAATACAATCATTTCGTACAACAGTGCTCTGGGTTTTGATAGAGGTCTTGAACAAGCTGATCAAGTAAGCCATCCAAATCCATTACACGTTATGCGTTTCAAAAAACAATCTATCATTAAAGGCATTTTGATAATGGCAAACAATTTGTCTTTTAGTAGCGGTTCTTTAATAAGATTTGACTCGGATGACGCCAAAGAGATATTTGTCCATTCCAATATTCTTACATCTCCGGGTTTTAATGCTAAGAAGCCCAAAATACTTAATGAAAATTCCGTAGCCGTCTTCATGAGAAGGAAACAACAATCCATTAGTTTTTATGGTAATCAACTGGAATCTTATTATTTCGATCAATCAGCTCTCAAAAAGTCTAGACAAAGATCATTTTTAACTAATTTGAGTCGGCGTAGACAAAATAAAAATGCTAGTTGGGTTGAGGTTGATCGATTTAATACCGATCCGAAGACCTCGGCATACGATGTATCAATTAAAAATGCACCTAAATGGTTTACCGATGAGTCTAAAAGCACGAGTATCACTGCTTACTCAAAGTTCACTACTTCTGTACTACTATTTAATAAAAGATTCATTAAAGACTGGAGTCCGGCAATCAAGGCTGCCATTAAAGACGGTAAAACGCAGATATATTTTCCTGCGGGGACCTATGACATTACGGGAGTAAATGATGGGGAACCATCATTTTTTGGTGCACCGGGTAAAGCCTCACTATCTTGGGCCGGTGAAACAGATGAGATGGGGACTTTTCGATCTCGAATAGTCGCCCATACTAGAGTGCAAAATGACGTTTCAGCGTGGAATATAAAGAAAACGAAAAATTTTAATGGAAAGCCTACAAAGGAGATCATATCAACCCAATCAACTATTGGATTTTGGTTTACTAGCGATATTAAAGCTCGCTATTTACAATTTGTACTAAAAGCCTATCATTCTAATGATTATCTGGAAGAGCCACCTCAGCATGCAACGGTGCTGAGAATTCAGAAACTCCATCAGTGGAATGCGGCTGATCATCTTAAGAATCAGAGCGAGATTATCCATACGCATTTAAAACATATTAATTTAATTGGTAGCGGGAATTTGGTGGATGTAAACAATCAAAATTCTGACGGAGGAACTGACATATATTTCGAGGGTCGAAGCGCCATTTTTGAAGATATTCAGTTTAATGGCCGAGGGTCAGGGCTCACTTTGGCTTTCTCTGAACATGATTTTCAAGATCATGACTCAATTCCTAATGCAATAGTCTTACGAAACCTTCATTTTGATAATTTTGATAATAACAAGATTCGCATTAGCGGTGCAGGCTTATTGAGTGGCGTATTAATGGATAATTTTACAGCCACCAACGAAGCCAGTAAACAAAATAGCTCTGTAATACGATTATTAGGCGGCGGCTTAAAAGATTCTGTAATATCGAATATTCACATGGGTAAAAAGCCATTATTGATTAATGCAAACGGTAGTTATAAATGCCAAATATGGCGTACAATTATTGCTGATAGCTCAACGAATAAAGCCAATCTTGATGATTGCTTGGTTTCAGGAATGATTCCAAGATATAAATGATAAAATAATTGTAATCATGTACCTTCAGAAGTTCTTTCCCTTTGACTAAATTTCCAATACAATCGATGAGTTAGTAGCTCTTTACTTTTCAATTTTGTAAGCTTGTGACGAGGACAGTATATGCGTAAACATTTCGTAATATCGTTAATTCTAGTATCAGTATTACTTGCCGATTTCAAAGTGACAGCATCGAATCAAGAGTCATACATGTTAGCTAGGTCATCTAAGTCTAATAATTCAAAAAAAATATCGAAATTTGATTCAGAATCTAAGCATAAAACGAACAAGCTATATGAGCGCAATACGGTTCCACCATACATTGCAGGTTTCAAAAATTATGCTGTTTTTCGGATTCCTACATTACTCGTAAGCAAAAAATGGATTTATAGTTTCGCTCAAGGCAGAATGGATACTCATCACGATTTTGAGGGTCCGCAACACATTGTATTTAGAAGGTCAAAATCAAGAGGACACAAATGGAAACCAATGCAGGTATTAACTAAAGGTGAACCAGGTTTCATATGTGGTTCGATGAGTCCTGTATTGCTCAATAAAAAGACAATCCTGTTAATGTGGGTAGAGCAGCATGATACGCAAGATGGAGCTGAATCTAAAACAACTAGAGTTTTTACTATCAAAAGTAATGACGCTGGAAAGACATGGACTGAGAAAAAAGATGTTACCTATCAGGTAAGGCGTAAATACGACAGGCCGGGCAAATGGTTTGGAGTGGGACCATCCTCAGGTATCGTTAAAAAGCATAGCCCAAATAAAGGCCGAATAATAATAGTTGCGAGTCAGTCAGGCATAGAAATTGGCAGCAAGCACAAACAGTTTTCGCCTTCGCATCTTATATTCTCAGACGATGACGGTGAATCATGGAATGTGGGAGCCACCATGCAAGTCAAAAGTAAAGAAGCTACTGTCGTTGAGTTGGCTAACGGAGATTTGATGATTAATGCAAGAAGTAACGACTATCCGCATCGGATTGTGGGTTTGAGTGTTGATGGAGGCATAAGCTTTAAAGTCGATGGTGATGATCTTAGAATCGATGATGTTACATCGAAAAACCCAGGTAAATTACTTTCTGATTGTGGCGAAAGATTTACCGATTGTGGAGTTCATTCTGGTTTAGTATTGCATTCTAAAAATGAAAGTTCCGGTCTTAGTAATCTTATTTTTTCAAATCCCCAAGGTACCCGTGTTGAGCGCACGTATGGCACCCTTCAATACAGTGAAAATAGCGGCGAAACATGGACATCTAAGCTTCGTTACACAGACGATAGCGTAGGTAATAAACATGGTTACTCGGGCTATTCTAACCTCGCACTTTTAGATGATGGAGCATCCATCGCGATATTATTTGAAAGAGGCGGTACTAATCCTGCAGAATATGTTGAAGGTCGTGCTCTTATTGAAAATGAGACTTGGCAAATTAACTTCAATACTTTTAATGCAGAGGGTAAACCCAAGGGGTTAACTAGCAGAAAGCGAAAGTCCAAACGTAGGCATCATATGATTGATTTCAAAATCATTCCTTTTTCTGCCTTTACAGATGATGCAATTAAAGAAAGCGTGCAAGAACCCGAGGGTAATAACTTAAAGCAATGCGTCAAAATAGATAGTAGTATGGGCAAGATTAAAGACAACGAATGTCATTGATTTGAATACTAGATAAAACGAATTTTAATTATTCGTTTGTCAGATCTTTGAGATTATTTGTCAATAAAGTCTTTTACACCTGTTTGACTCAAATGCTCGTTTTTTACTTCAACCATAGCCTTCATATCGGAGCGATAGCGTAGCAGCTTCTTAAATACTTCTTTGTCATACTGGGCTAACACCTGAGCACCGTATAGTATTGCGTTTTTGTATCGATTCAATCCCATCAAAGCAACGGGTGTCCAGGACTCTGCTTTATCGGACCATAATTGAGTGATACTAGATTGACTTAACGAGTCACAACTCAAATATAAATTAACGAATACAGTTTCATATTTCTGACTTAGGTATGCAGCAACATTCTTCGCAGAATGTAAGTTTTGAACCACCAATGTCACTGGCCCAATTGAATCTTCAGACACAAGTTTCACAGGTATTTTTAATTCATCCGCAAACTCTTGGATTTTATTTCGATCAGTGTTTTCAATATCTTCAGTAAAATGTATGGTAAGCTCCCTAACCTGATCAATCTCGGAGTGCGCTTTGAGTCCTAATTTTGAACGTAATGCGTTGCGTATTTCCAGATTATCAAGATGAGCAATACGACTCGCTAAATCGACAGCAGCTTTGGATTGACCTGCACCTACAGTACCCACAGGGATTCCGTCGGGCATTTGTACAATCGATAGAAATGAGTCGAGGCCTTGCAAAGTACTTGCTATTATCGGTAGACCGACTACTGGCACCAGAGTTTCACTTGCTGTCATTCCAGGAAGATGAGCTGCTCCACCCGCTGCGCAAACACTCACTCGAAAACCGTCCTGAGCTAGATTTTGAGCTGCTTCAACCATAGCTGAAGGTGTGCGATGTGCAGACAATATACGGGGACTATATTTAATTCTATTCTCTTCTAGGTATGCGTACGCTTCTTTCATCTTTAAAATATCAGAATCGCTACCTGTTCTTATTTCAATCATATATACCTTTATTTATTAGCTTAAAACTTTGGTACTACCCGAACTGCTTCGAGGATTGTATCAGCTTGATGCTCAAGTTCTGCAATACTTTCTTTATTATTTGATAATAGAGTCCAATGACCAAGTTTACGATATGGCTTAGTTTCAGCTTTTCCGTACAGATGAAAAAATAAACGATTATCAAAACTTTGCAGATCTTTCAATGAATTCCCACGGTAGGTTACCTCATATTCACCTACGAATTCAGAGGGACCTATTATATTTTGCATAAGCGCATATTTACTTAGTTGCTCTGGGCTTGGTATTGAAGGGGTTAAACCCGCTAAGAGATGTAAATGAAATTGACTATAATCGCAGGCTTCAATTGTCAAATGACCGCTATTATGAACTCTTGGAGCAACCTCATTGATTAATACTTCACTATCATGAACTAAAAACTCTACGCTTAATACCCCAATACCATTTAAGACCTTTAAAGCATCAAGTGCCACCTTTTGAGCCTGTTCTAAAATACTTTGTGGTAATGGTGCCGGCATTATTGTTCTATGCAGAATATGGTAATCCTCGCCATGCTTATTCAAGAGCACTGGGTATGTCACGGATTCACCATTTTTGGCGCCAACACATATTACCGAGACCTCATGATCAAAGTTTATGTATTCTTGAGCAAGTAATTTAGCATCACTAAAACGCTCAAACACTTCCTCAATCTGATTATGAGAGACCAGTTTGAAATTACCTTTACCATCATATGAATCAAAACGACTTTTAATCATTAATGGAAGGCCTAATTCCTTTATTGCGTTCTTGAGATCCTGTTGATCGTTTACCATAAAGTATTTTGGAATAGGCAATTCATGCCGATCGAAAAATCTACTTTGAGATAATTTATCCTGAATGATTTTTAATACATTGGGTGATGGATAGATAAATCGATTATTGCGCTCGATAGTTTCAAGGACTTCTGCATTAGCCAGCTCGATTTCATAGGTCATGTAATCGCAGTTTTGGGCGATCTTCTCTAATGTTGCTTTATCCTTAAAATCGCCTTGAATCAACTTCTCTAAATAAGATGCTGAGGGGCAATTCAAATTTGGGTCACTGGCTATAATCTCGAGATTCAAATCATTCTCTTGAGCCTCTTGAGCCATCATTAGAGCGAGTTGACCGCCACCTACTATACCTAATCGTTGTTTAGTCAAATAAATTCTCCGAGCGGCGAGTATACATCCGGAAATGACTATCTGTCTGCTGCCTCATTCAAAATTTATGAAAAGGCATACCATAAATATTTCAGCAGCCAAATATCAATTATCGTTAAAATCTCTTATAAATTTTTATGGTACAGCTCAACATTCAATCTAATTCAACAACTGTGAAACCATGCCCATGGATAGGTTTTTCGCCTGCGAAAGCATTGATGTGCCGGACTGCTGGAGGATTTGACTGGTGGTATTCGCAACGGTCTCCGTGGCCAAATCTACATCTCTGATTTTTGATTCGGTAGAAGAAAGATTGGTATGGGTTACCTGCAAGTTATTAATGGTACTGGTAAGTCTGTTTTGTAAAGAACCCAGCTGTGAGCGAGCAGATGAGACCATATTAAGTGCCTCATCAATCTGACCAAGAGCTTCAGTACTTTTATTATAATTGGTCATATCCAGACCATTTATACCTAAACCATCAGTCCCGAAATTGCCAACACCAAACGTTAGTTTTTGCGATTGATTAGCGCCCGTCTGAAAACCCAAGCGACTATCAGCCACATGAATCTGAAACTCTTGATCTCCCCAACCTCGTTCTGAATAGCTATCAAAACCGAAAGTACTATCAAGACTTGTTTTACTAGTGGCTTTACCGATAGCACCGTCATTGCTGTCTAAAGTGTTGAGAATGATAGCGGAGTCACTGCCTTTTGATTTTGAGAAGAACTGCAGTCTTCCGCCCTCATCAAAACCAAAATCAATATCGGTACTACCAATATCAGAAGCTCTGATTGCCTCAGATATACTCGCCTGAGAATAAGTCACATTATTAAAAGTAGAAGCCCCTGCCTTTTCACCTAAACTAATCATGCCACTGGATTGATTATTTTTATCAAGCAACTCAAAAGCTGTGGTGTTATCAAAGGTATAACCCAAGTCATCAAAGTCTTTTTGGGTGGTGAAGCTTGAGACGTAGGTGGAGGGTCTATTATTAATATCCCTCGCTATCTGTATATTATCAATAACATAATCAGGGTTTGAATTTCCATCAATATGGATTTGTGTTATCTGAGGGGATAAAAATCTAGCTCTCCTCCTTAACGACAATTCGCCTGAAGGCGTATTCGCTTTTATCGAACCGTTTTCTTGTATATTTAAACTTATGTTTTCAAATTGTCCGTTAGGTATGAATGGATGGCTCTGAGCAGTGCCGGGGCCACTTCCAAAAGCATCCAAGTATTCTACACCGTATATCGTACCAGTAAACGCAGTTAGTGTTACTGTTTCAGCATTGGAACCTGTTAATCTTGCATGTATTAATCCTGTTCCAGAGACTTTTGTATGATCAAAACTAAATGTAAATTCTCCCATACTTCTATCTATGGGCGAGCCATTGTAAACCAGTTGGCTGGCGCTATTTAGAAAGTTCCATCCATTACCACCACCTAATCCAGCTCCGTGGACGATATTTGCGCTGCCTGGAGCAGAACTAGTATCAGTCCAGTTAGCGCTTCCAGAATCCCCAGTATCTAAAATTATTTCGGTCGTAACCTCACCACCATATATACCCAACTTAGCAAATGCATTACCACTTAAACTATGAAACCCAAACTGAGCATCATTATTACCCTCAAAAACAATCTTTCCATTCTCAAGTTTTGCAGTAACAGCTGATGCTTCATAACCAGCCGGAAATTGAGCAGCATTATAAAAGCTCTGCTCAGTCACCATATCAATGCCAGTCGCATTATTATGATTAATAATCTCCACCACAGATACTAGTGAATAAGATGTATTAGCAGATAAAGTTACCTGGGTATAATGACCTCCCTGATCGTCTGTAAATCTAAAGCTTAATTCCTCAGCTCCTGTATTCAGTATTCTCACAGGTGCTAGAGTCGATTCAATGCGTGCATCGGCTATCTGTTCAGACTGCAGGTTATTACTTAACTTAAAATCATCTAGCTTGTCGGTCGCTGCTCCCGCACTATAGTCATAAACATCAATTTGACGATTAGCGTTTGATGCTTCGGTTATCGTCTCAAAACCAAAAGCCTGTAAAAGTTCTTCACTGGCGATTAATGATATTTCCCCTTGTGTACCAGCATTACCACTCACGATATTAATCTGACCCGTTAGCTGATCAAACGAAACATCAGTTCCTCTTAATCCAAGACCTCCCTCTGACTTATCTTTTGTTATTTCTGCTTTTAATGAGTCAGTAAGCTCTTTAACACTCATGTGTGAATCAATCGATAGAGTAGTGCTGGCTTTATTACCACGTATCATTACTTCTTGTGGCTTCTCTGTTAGATCAGTCTCTGAGAATGATTTTAGATCTTTAAGTTTGGTGTGTTGCGTGGCTAAAAAGCCTGTGTCTTTATCAGTGAGTATAGCTGAGATTTGATGCTGAGCTATTCCTTCATCCAGTGTTTTTACTTTTGCTAGATAATCACCAGCCATGAGACCTGAGTCTTTTGTTTGAGTCACTTTAAGGCCTTGACCTGATACTGTGACTCCAGCACTGGCTGTACCATCCAAAAGCTTTTTTGTATTAAACTCTGTAGTGGAAGCAATGCGATCAACCTCGTTGAGCATTTCATCCACTTCTTTTTGTATTTCTAAACGATCACTTGAGCTTAAGGCACCATCTTGGCTTTGCACTGATAGTTCGCGAAGTCTTTGTAATATTGATGAGGTTTCATTTAAGCCCTGGTCCATTGTCTGTATCATCGAGATTGCATCTTGAGAGTTAGCCATGGCTCGACTAAGGCCTCTTATTTGACCACGTAACTTTTCTGAAACAGTTAAACCACTGGCATCATCGGCACCACGATTGATACGCATACCGCTGGATATACGCTCAATTGATTTAGCAAAGTCTGAAGCAGAGCTTTTAGTGTTATTAAAAGCTGGCTGAGTCAGGATTGATGTATTAAATGATATTGCCAAATTTTATGCCTGTTTCAATGTAGAAATAATTACGCTTATCTACTTTAACGACAGGCAATTTTTAGCGTTTAACAGGGTGGTTTTAGGGCGTTGACGTTTTACTTTTTATAGACTGTAAATTGTCTCTTGTAAGTGAAAATTAGTTCAACAATTGAGAAACCATGCTCATCGATAGGTTTTTCGCCTGCGCAAGCATAGATGTTCCTGACTGCTGCAGGATTTGACTTGTAGTGTTGGCAACGGTCTCTTTAGCCAAATCAACATCTCTGATTTTTGATTCAGTAGAAGAAAGATTGGTATGGGTTACCTGCAAGTTATTAATGGTACTGGTAAGTCTGTTTTGTAAAGACCCCAGCTGTGATCGAGCAGATGAGACCGTATTAAGTGCCTCATCAAGCAAACTCAGAGCTTCAGTACTTTTATTGTAATTGGTCATATCCAGGCCATTTATTCCTAAACCCTCAGTCCCGAAATTACCAACGCCGAAGGTCAGCCTCTGCGATTGATTGGCCCCCGTCTGAAAACCCAAGCGACTATCAGCCACATGAATCTGAAACTCCTCATCTCCCCAACCTCGTTCTGAATAGCTATCAAAACCAAAAGTACTATCAAGACTTGTTTTACTAGTGGCTTTACCGATAGCACCGTCATTGCTGTCTAAAGTGTTGAGAATGATAGCGGAGTCACTGCCTTTTGATTTTGAGAAGAACTGCAGTCTTCCGCCCTCATCAAAACCAAAATCAATATCGGTACTACCAATATCAGAAGCTCTGATTGCCTCAGATATACTCGCCTGAGAATAAGTCACATTATTAAAAGTAGAAGCCCCTGCCTTTTCACCTAAACTAATCATGCCACTGGATTGATTATTTTTATCAAGCAACTCAAAAGCTGTGGTGTTATCAAAGGTATAACCCAAGTCATCAAAGTCTTTTTGGGTGGTGAAGCTTGAGACGTAGGTGGAGGGTCTATTATTAATATCCCTCGCTATCTGTATATTATCAATAACATAATCAGGGTTTGAATTTCCATCAATATGGATTTGTGTTATCTGAGGGGATAAAAATCTAGCTCTCCTCCTTAACGACAATTCGCCTGAAGGCGTATTCGCTTTTATCGAACCGTTTTCTTGTATATTTAAACTTATGTTTTCAAATTGTCCGTTAGGTATGAATGGATGGCTCTGAGCAGTGCCGGGGCCACTTCCAAAAGCATCCAAGTATTCTACACCGTATATCGTACCAGTAAACGCAGTTAGTGTTACTGTTTCAGCATTGGAACCTGTTAATCTTGCATGTATTAATCCTGTTCCAGAGACTTTTGTATGATCAAAACTAAATGTAAATTCTCCCATACTTCTATCTATGGGCGAGCCATTGTAAACCAGTTGGCTGGCGCTATTTAGAAAGTTCCATCCATTACCACCACCTAATCCAGCTCCGTGGACGATATTTGCGCTGCCTGGAGCAGAACTAGTATCAGTCCAGTTAGCGCTTCCAGAATCCCCAGTATCTAAAATTATTTCGGTCGTAACCTCACCACCATATATACCCAACTTAGCAAATGCATTACCACTTAAACTATGAAACCCAAACTGAGCATCATTATTACCCTCAAAAACAATCTTTCCATTCTCAAGTTTTGCAGTAACAGCTGATGCTTCATAACCAGCCGGAAATTGAGCAGCATTATAAAAGCTCTGCTCAGTCACCATATCAATGCCAGTCGCATTATTATGATTAATAATCTCCACCACAGATACTAGTGAATAAGATGTATTAGCAGATAAAGTTACCTGGGTATAATGACCTCCCTGATCGTCTGTAAATCTAAAGCTTAATTCCTCAGCTCCTGTATTCAGTATTCTCACAGGTGCTAGAGTCGATTCAATGCGTGCATCGGCTATCTGTTCAGACTGCAGGTTATTACTTAACTTAAAATCATCTAGCTTGTCGGTCGCTGCTCCCGCACTATAGTCATAAACATCAATTTGACGATTAGCGTTTGATGCTTCGGTTATCGTCTCAAAACCAAAAGCCTGTAAAAGTTCTTCACTGGCGATTAATGATATTTCCCCTTGTGTACCAGCATTACCACTCACGATATTAATCTGACCCGTTAGCTGATCAAACGAAACATCAGTTCCTCTTAATCCAAGACCTCCCTCTGACTTATCTTTTGTTATTTCTGCTTTTAATGAGTCAGTAAGCTCTTTAACACTCATGTGTGAATCAATCGATAGAGTA
>CAZRWM010000032.1:0-22129 GCA_964603885.1 uncultured bacterium | reverse complement strand
GTTGAAAAATAACACCCCGGAGGAGGATTGATGGGCGTAGGTACATCACCCTGCAGTAAAATCCGTTCAACCTTTCTCCCTGGAAAAGGCTTAGGAAGTGCCGAAAGCAAGGCTCGGGTATACGGATGTTTTGGCTGCGTAAAAAGTTGCTTACCATTAGAAATTTCAACCATTTGCCCTAGGTACATAACACCAATATTATCTGAAATATGCTTAACCACGGACAGATCATGAGCAATAAAAATATAGCTTAGCCCCATCTCCTCTTTTAGGTCCATTAATAGATTTAAGACTTGAGCCTGAACAGAAACATCCAGTGCCGAAACTGACTCATCGCAAACAATAACAGAAGGGTTTACTGCTATCGCTCGAGCAATACCTATTCGCTGTCGCTGTCCCCCGGAAAATTCATGAGGGTACCGATTGAGATAAGTAGAAGAAAGCCCTACTTTGTTTAAGAGTTCTTTTACGCGATCATTTTTCGCCTTTTCATCTTTGACCATACCATGAACGAGTAGTGCCTCTCCTATAAGGTTCGAGACCGTTTTGCGAGGATTGAGGCTTGAATAAGGGTCTTGAAAAATAATTTGTATCTCGCGACGTAATAATCTTAAAGTATTAGAATCACATTTTGTAATGTCACGTCCGCGAAAAAAAATTTGCCCCGAGGTTGGCTCTAATAATCTTAGAATACAACGCCCTACGGTGGTCTTACCACAACCAGATTCACCCACAAGACCTAATGTTTGTCCCTCTTGAAGCTTAAAACTAACATTATCTACAGCTTTTACCTCTCCAACCTTTCGAGATAGGAGGCCTTTCTGAATTGGAAAAAATTTTTTAAGTTGTCTTACCTCCAACAATGGAGGAGCATCAATTTTATTTTCTTTCTCACGAATAGGATTTTGATTACTCACAGAATTATTCTTTCGTATTGTTAACCATATGACAGGATACCAAATGCCCCATACTCGCCACCTCTAAATCTGGCTCCTCAATAATGCAACGATCTGAACTGTGAGGGCAACGATTATTAAATTTACAACCAGTTGGGAAGTTCATTGGATTAGGAACAAAACCAGGTATTGGAGTCAATCTAGGTTTGTCTTCCTCTACATTAGGAATTGACTCAAAAAGCCCTCGAGTATAGGGGTGTAATGGGTTTTTGAATAGCTCTTCTACATTGGCTATTTCAACGATTCTAGATCCATACATTACCACAACTCTATCGCATACCTCGGCAACAACTGCTAAGTCGTGAGTGATCATCAAAACCGACATCTTACTTTCTCGCTGTAATTCGGCCATTAGCTCTAAAATTTGAGCTTGAATAGTTACATCTAAGGCCGTTGTAGGTTCGTCTGCAATTAGTAATGAAGGATTACAAGACAGTGCCATAGCAATCATGACTCTTTGCTTCATTCCTCCAGACATTTGATGCGGGTACTCATCGATTCGAAGCTCAGGTGATGGAATCCCAACTTTTCTAAGCATTTCAATTGCCAAGTCACGGGCCTCATCATCATCTTTATTTGTATGAAGTGTTACCGCCTCAACTATTTGATCTCCAACGGTAAAAACTGGATTGAGACTAGTCATTGGCTCTTGAAAAATCATAGCTATTTCATTACCTCTTATCTCTCGCATGCGTTGATTAGAGATTTGAGTTAGATCCTCACCCTTAAACATTATACGCCCGTTTACAATTTTACCCGGAGGCTGAGGAATTAAGCGAATTATGGAATGTGCTGTCACCGACTTACCACAACCAGATTCTCCCACCAAACCCAGTGTTTCGCCCTCGAGGATTTCGTAGTTAATCTTATTAACAGAGGGCACGACTCCGCGATCAGTAAAAAAATGAACACTCAAATCTTCAATTTTCAGTAACGACTTCGCTTCTGTCGTCGTACACTCCTGCACTTTATCTATTTCTCTGTCTGAATCGATCATAATCAACAATATCCAATCTAGCGTCTTTGTTTAGGGTCCATTGCGTCCTGAATACCTTCACCCACTAGATTAAAAACTGATACCACCAAAAAGATAGCAAATCCGGGAGCGAGAATTAACCATAGTTTGAATTCCTGGCGCCCTTGACTAAGAATCTCGCCCCAGGAAGGCGCTGTCACGTCACCTAATCCTAAAAAGGAAAGGGACGACTCAATGAGTATAGACGAAGCTATCCCGAATACAGCCGTAACAATAACCGGGCCTAAGGCATTAGGAAGAATATGGCCAAAAATTATTCTAGGTTTCGAAAAACCGAGTGCAATCGCTGCTTGAACATAATCCATGTTTTTCAACTTTAAGAACTCAGCACGTACCAATCGAGCAACCTCTGGCCAGCGAGTCAATCCAATAATAAGCATAACATGAAAAATAGATCTCTCCTGGATCAGAGCGGATAAGGTCAGTATTAGAAAAAAAGTTGGAAAGCAAAGCATTATTTCAATCAAACGACTAATCAAAAGATCAATAAAACCGCCAAAATATCCTGCGCAACTGCCAAGAATTACACCAATAAAAATATAAATTCCTACTGCTACAAGACCAATGGTCAAAGAGATACGTGTTCCGAATATCATTCGAGAAAATACATCACGACCCTCTTTATCAGTTCCCATCCAATATTTCATGGAGGGTTGAGCTGGATGACGACCCATCGTATTTGGTGTACGAAAGGCGTTTTGCTTGAGAGGCCAAGCAATCGAAACAGATTCGCCTTTATCACGATCAACTTGCAAAATTGTCTCCCAATTTTGAAACGGCAATTTCATCGGGTTAAAGTCAATCATTAAAAATAAACCGTAAGAAATCAGACCATAAAAAAGTAATAATTTAGGAAAAAAATCGAAAAAACGCCATTTTAAGAAACGATTCAAGAAATAAATCAAAACAACAAAAGGCGGCATTAAAAACATCTGTATATTGAAGAAAATATCCACACCATTTTCAAAGAAGTTTCGATCAAAAAGGGCCGCAAACCAAGGAAAACTAACTCTATCACCACTTATGTAGTAAAACGGCTTATCCAAACTTATCATCGGCGCGTAGATAGCCAGTAACAATAAAGCAATTACTGTGAAAAGTCCTAACATAGGCAAAAAGCCTTTACTGAACTGTTCCCATACTATGTTCCAATAACTAATTTTTTCGATCTGTTCTTCTCTCACAACAGTCTCCATTAGCTATAGGTAATCCGTGGGTCAACCACAGCGTAAAGTATGTCAGATATAAGCAGACCAATTAATGTTAAGACCGCTGAAATCAATTGGATCGCCATCACCATGTTGTAATCTCGATTCAATACTGCCTGATAACCTTCAAGTCCTATTCCCGGAAGGTTAAAAATCACCTCGATGATTACTGAACCACTGACTACAGTTGGTAGGATACTTCCAAGCAGGGTAAGTATGGGAATCAGACCATTACGAACGGCATGTTTCAGAATTACAACCCATTCATTGAGACCCTTAGCCCGAGCAGTCTTTATGTAATCAGAGTGAATTACATCCAATAAGCCAGTTCTAGCATACCTAGACAGAGAGGCAAGTGATATGTAAGTAAGGCAAACCAATGGTAAAAACATATGCCAAACTATATCGTAAACTTTTTGTAGCAAAGTAAAGTCATGAGAATTTAAAGAATGAAAACCACTCGTGGGAAAGAACCGTAAAGATTGGAACTCGCTACCTTCAGAAAATAGAAAAAGTAGTACTGTACCTACAAAAAAAGTTGGCAGAGAATACAGCATAAAAAGAACCACCGTCATTCCCTGGTCAACCCAAGTTCTTGGAAACACCGCAGAATAAATTCCGATTGGAACTGCTAGTAGGTAAGTGAGCAGAATCGACACACCAGACAATGCAATAGAATATTGCAAGCGTTCCATAATTTTAGGCAAAACCGGACGCTTATCTACAAATGAAATACCAAAATCAAGATTAAAGAGATTAGTTAAATATTTGGCAAATCGAGTATCGAACAACATAATATTGATTTTCTGCCAAATACTATATTCGAATCTCAGACTTACATCTGTATAGTAGTTCAATACTTTATCTACCAAGAGTCGCTTTTCAGATTCGCTCATGGATTCACGATAGACAAATTGAGAAACCAACTTATTTTCCTCTTCGATCTGATTGTTGAGCATTTTCTGTTCATCAGAGAGACGTTTTCCGTAGGAGTGAATTAGAGCCCTTTGTGCATTATCTCTGAAAATACGCAAGGCATAATCGCGTAGAATCGGCTCCGCAGGTGATGCTATTATTCTCGCTAGATGAGGTAAAATAAAGTTTCCATAATCCTGCAAAGCCTCAGTAGCATAATTTTTAAGTTTACTTCGATTACCTCCTCTGGGATTAAATCTATTTTTGAGCAACTCTTGAACCTCTAAGTCTTGAATTCCTACAGATAAGAATAGAAATCTTGAATTAAATACTCGCGTATTAATAATAATGGGTTTGTCTAGATTAAATTGTTGTTTGTAAATACGATACCCGTCCATCCCTCCTTGCCGAGTAGATTCACTATCGCCACCTTCCGCACCGCCTGGCCTTCCTGGCGCCACTTGAAGAATCATGAATATTATTAAGGTGATTGCAAAAAGAGTTGGTATCATCACCAATATGCGTTTGAAAATATATTGTTTCATAGCTAATTAGCCAAATTACTCTACGAACCAATTTAATGTTTGAATGTGAGGACGGATAACTTGAAAGCTAACATTTTTCAACCTTGGCTGAGTTGCTACGACAACCTTTTCAGAGTATAGAAATGTATATGGCTGCTCTTCATGCATGATATTATGAAACTTATGCTGTAGTTTTACTCTTTCATCTGCATCAAAAGTATTCCGCAATTGCTCAATAATTTTGTCAGCCTCTTTGTTCCGGAACCCCACACGATTTGAACTCTTGGGTAAGTCCGCCTGGGAAGAGTGAAAAATTTGGTATGGATCCCCATCAAAGTCTAACCCCCAACCTCCAGTGAAGGCTACAAACTCTCGATCTTCCATACGTTTAAGCATTACAGACCATTCTACTGGTACTAAAGTACATTTTACGCCGATTCTATAAAGGTTTTCCTTAAATAACGTACTCCATGAACGGACCTCTGGGCGATAGCCATAAATAATCATAGGAAACTCAAAATCTCTTCGCTGTCCATTAATTATTTTATCCCTTACTCCATCTCCATCTGTATCGCTCCAACCAGCTTCCTCCAGAAGTTCGGCAGCTTTTCTCAAATCAAACTCATATGCACTTACGCTTCTATCGTAAGCACGGGAATGTCTGTAAAAGTTTCCGGTAGTTAAAGTACCCAAACCATTCAAAATATTTTTGATTACAAAAGGTCGGTCGAATGCATGGGTCATTGCACGCCGTACTCTTTTATCAGAAAATCGATAATCGTCCATATTCCAGCCTATGTACCGATAAACCATACGCGTAACAGTGTGAACATTGTAGGTACCATTTTTATATGGGCTACCAGGAACGGCATCTACGATGTGCTCTCGATATTGTGATACTGGTAATCCATGTATATCCAATGTACTCGAGTGAAAGTTCAAAAGTTGCTGATTTTTATCTCGTATTAGATGATAGTTAATTTCTTTAATAGGCGGCATCTCGCCCTTGAAGTCTTCAAATCTTCTCAACTGTATAATTTTACCCTGGTCCCAGCGCAAAAATTCGTAAGGACCACAACCTATTGCACGATTATTGTACCAATGTTCATTAAACTTTAATCCAGCCGTAGCTTTGGGAAACTCAGTTCCATCTTCATCAAATGCGTAGAGCCAACGAGGTGTGGGGTACATTTCGAGAGTAAACGCAACAGACTGATAAGTCTTTGACTTCCAACGAATCTGCAAGGTGTTATCGTCGATAGCCTTGTAGGATTCTATATCCTGATAATAATTACGACTGTGGGCTGCCTGCACCTGAGGATTCAAAATCAAATCAAGAGTGTATACAAAATCATGAGCGGTCACATAATGATCTCTATCAAGCCATCTATATCTTGAATTCGTAAAATCTACTCTAGGCCTATGCCATAAATAGCCAGGTTTTAAGTAAATAGTATAGACCTTAAAATCATCGGTGACCTCAACTCGATGAGCCAATTGACCATAGAAATTTGATGGATCACTAGGTGATCTTTTAGCGAGAGATAAACTCACATACTCTTGAATATCCTCTCTCAAAGGTGCAGCATTTTCAATAACGAAGTTCATTCCTTTTGGATCGACCCCTTGAAGACCATAGACTTTGTGAAACTTACCTTCTGTATTTACTCCCTTTGGTGAAGAGGTCGGGGCTTTTCCCTTCAGAAAGTTAGGCGCATTACGATGCAACCATTTACTGCTATCACGTCTATCACCCGAATCACCCGAATCACTCGATGACTTCAAAGCTACCATACCTCGATCTAGCTTCTGACCTACCCTCTCCAAAAGTTTGGATAATCTGTTAATATTTTGTTTCAACTTTTCAGTCTCTTTTCGTTGCTCTATAAAACGCTGTTCCCAGGAATCATTCTGCAGAATTAAAAGGACGAGAAGAAATAAGCACGCCGGGTAAAAAAGCATTCTGATTAGGTTAGTAGTCAATCCGTTCTGCTTCATAATATTCCTTCAATTAATTCTAGACATCTACTCTACACTCATCCGAGTTAGAAAAAGGGCTAATTAATTTAAGCTTTCATAGAATAAGTTTCACCCGAGTCAATTAGGATTGTTCAGACACCATAGGACAAGCTACAAATCTACCGGCAGAAAATTCTCGAAACTCGGGCGGTCGCGAAGCACAATCAGGTTGTGCCAATCTACACCTTGTACGAAATCCACAACCAGAGGGCTTATTCGTTGGAGAAGGTACGTCACCCTCTAGTACAATACGTTGTTTCTTGTCTGCGCGAGGGTCAGCAACTGGCGTAGCAGACATCAGAGCCTGGGTATATGGATGAACGGGGTCAGCGTAGACTTGCTCAGCTTTACCCAGCTCTACCATATCGCCCAGATACATTACTGCAATCCTTGTTGAGATATGTTCTACGATAGCCAGGTCATGTGCAATGAACAAATAGGTCAAACCAAACTCCTCCTGCAAGTCCATCATTAGGTTAACAACTTGCGCTTGAACCGAGACATCAAGTGCTGAAACTGGCTCATCCGCGATTATGAGTTTCGGATTGGTAGATAAAGCCCGAGCTATTCCAATTCTTTGTCTCTGCCCTCCCGAAAATTCATGTGGATAGCGCTCTGCTTGATCCTGTCGCAAACCAACTTTTTCAAGTAAATACAAAACTTTGTCGTAGCGCTCTTTGGCTGTCATACCAGGTCTGTGAATAATTAGAGGTTCCTCTATTATTGAGCTTACAGTCATTCTTGGATTCAGGGACGAGTAAGGGTCCTGAAAAATCATTTGAATCTCGGAGCGATAGGGCCTCATTTGCTCACGATCCAAAGTCATAAGATCTACTCTACCTTGCTCTGATTCGAACATTATCTTACCGGCAGTGGGATTATATAATCGAATCAAACTACGCCCCGTGGTAGATTTACCACACCCAGATTCCCCTACAAGACCTAGACATTCGCCCTCATAGACGTCGAATGAAACCCCATCAACAGCCTTAACATGACCTACAGTCTTACTGAATAAACCTCCAGTTATAGGAAAATGCATTTTGAGATTGCGTACTTCTAAAAGTTTTTTAGAATCCATTAATAACCCTCTACTGTAGCTTGAGTTCCAGACATCATTTCATTTGAAAGGTGACACCTTAAAAAGTGCCCCTTCTTTATTTCAACCATTGGTGGTTCTTCCGTCTCACAAATATCCATTTTCTGATCGCAGCGAGTACAGAATTTACAACCAACAGGTAAATCCATCAAATTAGGCACAATTCCAGGAATAGCGAAAAGTCTTTTCTTCTTTTTATTTGGATTTGGAATTGATTCAAGTAACCCGCGAGTATATGGATGCGAAGGATTGTAGAAAATATCATCTACTGTAGCCATTTCCTGAATTTTCCCACAATACATAACGGCCACTCGATCACAAGTCTCAGCAACCACAGCCATATCATGGGTTATAAGGATAATGGATGACTCTGGATTAGTTTCTCGCAGCTCTACCATTAACTCCAAAATTTGAGCTTGAATTGTAACATCAAGAGCCGTGGTAGGTTCATCCGCTATTAAAAGCTTTGGGTCGCATGCCAAAGCCATTGCAATCATAACCCTTTGTCTCATCCCTCCTGAAAATTGATGAGGATAATCGTTTAGTCGATCCCTTGCTCCCGGAATCCCTACCTTGTCTAGCATTTCCACAGCTCTATCTTCCGCTTCTTTGAGAGACATATTTTCATGTAATAATATGGGTTCCATTATCTGATTGCCGATTGTATAGACAGGATTCAGACTCGTCATCGGTTCCTGAAAAATCATTGAAATCTTGTTACCTCTTACCTTGCGCATCTCACGGTAGCTAAGCTGTAATAGATCTTGACTATCAAACAAAATTTGGCCTCCAGCTATAAAACCAGGGGGATTTGGTATCAATCTCATGATAGACAGCGAAGTTACAGATTTACCGGATCCCGATTCTCCAACCACACCTAAGGTTTCCCCTTTGTAAACATGATAATCAACCCCATTTACAGCCTTGGCAACACCACCTTCAGTATTGAAGTAAGTCTTGAGTCCTTTTATTTCGAGTAATTTTTCTCTAGAGTCCATTAATTTTCCTTATCTCAAGCGAGAGAATTGCTTCGGATCAAACGCTTCACGTACGGCCTCACCAATGAAGGTAACTAGCATCAGAGTTGTGAAAAGAGCTGCGATTGGTGTGAATACGAGCCACGGACTATGCATATGTGCCATCCCCTGACTCATTAATTCACCCCAACTAGGGGTAGGAGGCGCCAAACCAAATCCCAAGAAATCTAGAGATACTAGTGAGCTTATATTTCCTACAATGGTAAAAGGTAAAAATGAGATCACAGGAGTTAGGGAATTAGGAAGAATATGACGAAAAATAATTGTATTGTCTCGAACTCCTATCGAAATCGCAGCACTGACGTAATCCTTGGACTTTTCTCTTAAAAATTCGCCTCGAATATAAAAGGTCATACCCATCCACCCAAAGGTGGCCAGCATAATTACTAGCAGATAAAACGAGGGTTTTAATATGCTCACAACTATCATAATTGCATATAGAAAAGGGACGGCTGTCCAGATCTCGACCAGTCGCTGAACTACTATGTCAAAAACCCCTCCGAAATAACCAAGATATCCACCTATGCTTATACCGATTAGATAGCTGAGAAAGGTGACTAATAAAGCGAATGTCATTGAAATATTAAAACCATAGGTCAACCTTGCAAACACATCACGCCCCCGGTCGTCCGTACCGAGAATATGAATCGAATCGGGAGCTATTGGAGGCTCCTTGTCAGGATATTCCGCCATGATTGTAGTTGACTCCATGGGAGAATACGGATAAATAGGCATAATTACATAATTACCCTGTTTATCGCTCTCAAATTTCTTCTGGAGTTCACGAAAATTTACCAACCCAAAACCATCCAGACCGTAGTCTGACTTCAAATGAACTTTACCTTTCATAAATGGTAGATAATTCTTGAATGGAATTGGAGCGTCGTAAATTGCAGGAAAAGACATCTCCCCGTTGTACTTCACCATCAAAGCCTTGTCGGAAATCAGAAAGGGAAGAAAAAATGAAATAATGTACAAACCTAATATAAGCTGAAAGCTATAATAGCCTCGCTTCAGTGTCTTAAACTTCTTTGCTCGTTTCAGAAAAATAGGTGATGTGAAATAACCATGAATAGACATCCAAACTTGCGAAAAAATACGCGGTAAAGCACTGATGTAAATTAAGAAGACCAGGATAATAAAATCAATGTAATCGATAAATCATCTCCTTTATTTGAACCTGATTCGGGGATCGATAGCGGCATATAAGAAATCCGCAACGAGATTACCGATTAGGGTTAGAACACTACCAATCACAATGACTCCGAGAGTCACTGGATAATCTCTTGAGACCAAAGCCTTGAATCCTAATAAGCCTACTCCATGGATATCAAAAACCCTCTCGATCAGATAGGACCCCGCAAGTAAGATGGATAAGAAGTGAGCTGCTCCTGTTGCGATTGGAATCAAACTATTACGAAACACGTGCTTAAATACTACTACTCTTTCTTCTAAACCTTTTGCAAATGCTGTTCTCACGTAATCCTGACCAAGGTTTTCCATTAATGAATTTTTCATCAGTACTGTAGTAGAGGCAAAAGAACCTACCATGTAACAGAAAACAGGTAGAACCGCGTGACTAAAACGATCCTGTATTTTTTCCCAAGTCGAGAAATTATCGTAACCCTCTGACTCCAATCCGCCTAATGGAAATACATCCCAATAACTACCACCACCCAATAAAACCAATAGAACAATACCCATCGCAAAACCAGGAATAGCATAGCCTATAAAAACAATTATCGAGCTCGACCAATCAAACATACTGCCATGACGCATAGCCTTAAATATTCCTAACGGAATACATATCAAATACGATAGTACAAAGCCAATTCCACCAAAAAATATAGAAACAGGAAATCGCTCTGAGATCAAATCCCAGACGGGATCATCGTAATCGTAAGAAGAACCTAAGTCGAATTGCAGTACATTCCATAGCCAATTCGCATAGGCAACAGGTAGCGGTTTATCGAAACCGTAAATCCTCTTTAGCTCTTCAATCATCTCCTCGCTGATTTGAGTTTGAGAATCAGCTCCGCCACCAACCTCTCCCCCGGTGCTAGCCGCTCCACCCATTTGGATTTTCATAATAGCCTGTTCGACTGGACCGCCCGGCACAAACCTCATAATTGAGTAGCAAACAAAAGTTATTCCGATGAAGGTCGGAATCATAAGTAATATCCTACGTAGGAAATAAGTACTCATATCCCTCCTCTAATCGTGAATAAAATCGTATTTTTCGTTATTCATCCAAAACTTTTCGTCCACTGATCGACTCGCAAGCTTTGTATTTGTTTCCATGGCCAATTTGAGGGCTTTAGCTTTATCTTCGTCATACCACCAGAGTGTGACCGCATCGCGATAATCTCCAGCGGAGGTCTTATTCAAAACACCCGGTGGATAACTAAATTTATTCCAATATATTAGTCTTTCAGCGGGAGCGTACCAATCAAAAGCTTTCAAACATTCTCGTGTGAGAATATCATCCATTTCTGCAAGATACTCACTTCGCTTGCTTGCATCATATTCCGCATCATATAGCTCGATCAACTGGTCGATGCGATCATTCTTAATTCCCCATCGGTTATAGCTTTGTTTCTGTTCCGCAAGAGACGAGTGATACAAAATCCGAGGATCAGGAAAAGCACTCGCTCCAAAAGCACCGCTAGATAACCTAAAATTTAACTCACCAATATTTTTCAATTTTGTCGCCCACGTTACCTCTTTTATTTCAAGTTGGATTCCAACTTTTTTAAGATCTTCTTGGAAGATTGTGTAAAACTTCTCCGACCATTTGCCCACGTACTCAAAAGTAAGTTTGAGTGGCTTACCATTTTTGGCTAAGAAACCATCTGAATTTAATGCATAACCTGCTTCTTTAAGCAGCCCAATGGCCTTCTCTGGGTCATATCGAATTTTGGTAACATTTTTACCCATGTATGTTGCGTTTTGAAAAAACGAGTCCATAAAGTCGTACTCATTAAACATGAGTTTTTCCATTAATAATTCCCGATTCCATAGATGTGCAAAGGCTTTACGCATCCGAATATCATCGAAAGGAGGTTTACGAAGATTGAAGTCAAAACCTTGCGTACCTCGTGGTTTTCTATTAAATACCTTAACTTTCTGTATCCATCCGTTTTTTACCTTATCAAAACTAGTTCCTTTGACCCAGCGCTGAGATCTGTAAATTGGCATGAAATCAAATTCACCTTTCTTAAATTTCTCCCAAATTATTTCTTGATCTTCCACGTAAACATTAACAATCTTATCGAAATTATATTGACCAATATACTGGCGCTTTTTAGCCCCCCAAAAATCAGTCCGACGCGCTAGCGTAAGTCTTTTTGGTTTATCGATACTTTCGAACTTATACGGGCCGGAACCAGGCACCATCTCCCAATTATGCTTTTTCAAGAACTCCTTACCGCTGATTGAACCAATGATATGATCTGGAAGAATCGACATTTCTGCAATGTGAATTATATTTCTCCAGCCTGGCTCTTTAGCGCGCACCATAACGACTCGTTCCGATAATTCTACCGGCTCATAAAACTTGACCCACGTAGCATTCTCACTGGGCTTCTGAATACCTTTATCAACCAATAATCTCCAAGTAGCAACAACATCTTTTGCAACCACAGGTCTACCATCTGCCCATCTAGCATCCGCATCTGTTTTAAAGTAAAAAGAAACTTTGTCATCATCTTGAGCCCAATGACTAGCTAAGCCTGGAGCAACATAATACGGAGAAGAATTTATTCCGATTAGAGGCTGGTAAACCAAAGAACCGATCATCGCGGTACCGCTATCTGTATTTTTGCCCACAGGACGCGTAGTAGCTGGAAAACTTGTGTAAGCCTGCTTGAATTCCCCACCCTTTTTAGCTCGAGGATCACCATCCAGAGGAAATGATGTATTCGTTGTCCACTTAATGCTATTAAGAATACTTTTCTTGTCTACGTCACTGAGATCAAGCTTAACAACTTGAGTATCTATCTTTTTCTCCTTTGACGCGTTTTTACTTGAAGACATGGACTTTTTAGAAGTCTCTACTTGTACGGGGCCTGCTGCCACAAGCCCACCTTTAACCTGAACAGATATAGGCTGGTACTTGAAGATCAAAAAAATACAAGCGGCTAGAAAAACAGAACTTTTCCAACCTACCCAGCCTGAATCATATTGCTCGTTTCTTGACATGAAAATCCCTCCACTAAAGTGCAATCAGACACTAAAGACGACTATCTTTGATAATTGGCCAAATGTAAAGATAACCATCATCTTATTGAATTGAATAGGCAGCGTCAAATTCCTGAATCCAGAATTTTCACTTAGCTTTTCAAACTCTTCAAATTCCTCAAATTTGTGGACAGACTGTAACAGATGGGATAAATTGTGGCTTCTATTTTCGCGGTGGTGGTGGAATAGGTAGACACGCAGGTTTGAGGGACCTGTGGCCGAAAGGCTGTGGGGGTTCAAGTCCCCCCCACCGCATTCTTACTTGTTTAACTCTTGTATAATCAAAGCGGTAATCTCTTTTATGTCATCAGAATCTAATAAGCCACTCTTTGATGTAGCAGGACTACTCTCACCTTTTGAAGCTTTTCGACAGGAACCAAGGTTCTCACTAAAACCATACGAAGCTCTAAGATTTTCAAGTCTATGGACTGTTTCAGGATCTACCTCATTTTGGATATTTGCCAATTCCAGATAATAACTCAGCTTAGCAAAATGCTCCAAGGCTTCCATTCGACTAACCGCTGCTTCTAAATCAATTCCGTAGGCTAGAGCTCCATGATTAGCTAGTAGGATCATATCGTTCTGTTCTATTAGAGGAGCAATACTACTAGGAATTTCCTCGGTACTTGGGGTAGCTAACTCTGCTTTCGGTACACTACCTATTGCAACGATCGACTCTGTTAGGTAACACCCGTCAAGGTTTCTGTCACTAGCGGCATAAACTGTAGCAAAAACAGGATGACAATGCACCACAGCTTTCACATCTGGGCGCTGCTCATAAACTTTCATATGCATCTTTAATTCGGTGGATGGACGTTTACTTTTGTCAAAGGAATTGCCATTCAAATCACAGAGAACTAGATCATCTTCACGAATCCAGCCTTTATTGCGTCCTGTTGGCGTCGTCAAGATTACGCCCTCCTCCAACCTTAAAGACAAGTTACCGTCCATACTAGTTAAATAACCTTGACGGTAAAGAATCTGACAAGCATGAATCAAATCCCTCTTAAATTGATAGTTAATGTGCATGATAAGCCCTTAATTGTTCTACTAATTCCTTACCATCCACAGGAGTAATATCTTGTATTTTTTTTGCAAGAAAAGTACGCAAAAGAGGATCTGCAACATTGCATTGAGAAATACCTTTAGCTACTGAACCAGTAAATTTTACCGACTGATTTTCGAAGACTATAGATTGATCTGCCCACTCCAGGAGAGCTTCATGATCATGACTCACCCAAAAAACTAATGTCTCTGAACTAACATACGATCTCATCATGTTTATTAATTTACTACGACAGTTAGCATCGATACCTGCTAAAGGTTCATCTAAAATTAAAATTTTGGGAGAATAAACCAATACTGAAGCAATCGCTACTCTTCTTTTTTGTCCGCCACTTAGATCTAAAGGATGATTACTTAGAAAGGTCTCATCTAGACCACAACTCTTCAAACTCTTTGAAATAAGACTTGGCCATTGTTCCTCCTCAATACTAAAATTCCTCAATGCGAACTCCATCTCAGCGGAGACACTATCTTCGAACATCTGATGCTCCGGCTGTTGAAAAACATAGGAGACTTCATCTGGTTTTAGTGCCACACCATCACTCATAATTCGTATTTTATTATCTAACAGACCGGAAATAAGTTTTACAAATGTTGACTTACCCGAGCCCGTAGCTCCTAAAATCCCAATTAGCTTACCTGCATCTAAGGAAAAAGAATCTGTATGTAATCCAATTTTTTCAAAAGGTGTACCTGCGTCATAACTCCAAAATAAATTCTCAAAATTAAAAATCATTACCTAGTCTTTCTAAAGTATTGCGTAGACCTAAATTCCAACCTAAGTCATGAAACTTGTCACTAATTGCAAACTGGTTAAACCCTTCGAAATATCGAATCCTACCTGAATCCAAACAATGAATCCCTTCTGAGAATCGAATCTCATCAACTAAATGACTTACTAGAAGTATACCCATACCTGATTGAGTCAATTCCTTTAGAAAATTAAACATTTCAAGCCTAGCGACAGGATCAAGCATCGCAGAAGGCTCATCAAGTATTAAAAAACGGCTATTGGCTGCTAGAGCTCCAGCTATTGCTAAACGCTGTTTCTGTCCACCAGAAAGCATTTGAGGATTATCATTTTCAAAGCCAGACAATCCGGCCCTATTAATAGAATCTAAGACTAAACTCCTTATTTTAGAGGGGTCCATCGCCCTATTTTCCGGAACAAAAGCGACATCATCAAAAACAGTAGTCGCCACGATTTGATTTTCAGGATTTTGAAAAATAGGATAAAAAATCTGTGAGCGAATTGCAGAATTTAAGGAGATCATTTCAGACGACTTACCTCGCAAAAAAATTTCTCCTTCTAATGGATCGACAAGACCCAAAAGCAACTTGATAAGAGTAGATTTTCCCGCCCCATTTGAACCGACTAAACTAGTAATTATTCCACTTTCGAGCTCAAAAGAGATATTTTCCAGAGCAAAATTTTCGGGGGTGCCATAATCGAACGAAATTTTATCAAAAATAATTTCAAAAGATTCAGGAAAACAGCACATATAAAAAAAGGTCACACCCTTCGATGTGACCTTATCATTTGTATGATAATTTATACCAGACTTATGACAGCCATTTCTGCATTATCTCCCAACCTTGGGCCTACCTTGATGATCCGAGTATAACCGCCCGGACGTTCCTTATATGCAGTAGCAATCTCAGTAAAAAGCTTTGTAACAATTCTTGGATACTCAGTTGTCACCTCAAATTCCGTATTATTAGCTTTCGCTTTTTTACGATCTTTGCGCTGCTTTCTCGTCAATTCAACAAAATTTCTTTTATTCTGCCCACTTGTAAAAAATGATATAGCATTACGCACATACCTATCACGGTTAGCCTCATCCGCATTTCCACGCTTAGCCAACGTTATCAAACGCTCAACAACAGGACGTAGTAGCTTCGCTTTCGCCAATGTTGTTTTTATTTTACCGTCGCCAGAACTTAGAAGACTGTACACTAAATTTCGACGTAATGCTAATTGATGATCGGGCCGTCGACCTAGCTTAGATTTCCTTACACGATGTCTCATTTTTACAATCCTTCTCGATCATCCTTCAGCTTTAAACCGTACTGAGATAACTTTTCTCTGATTTCAGTTAGCGATTTTTTACCAAAGTTCTTTATTTGCATCAATTCGTCAATAGATACCTCAGCTAGCTGGCCTAGAGTCTTTATATTTCCAATTTCCAGACAGTTTCGAGACCGAACCGAGAATTCTAAATCTTTTATCGTAATATCGTCATTGGACTCTACATTTTCCTCTTGCTTACCTTCCAATTGGAAATCTAAGGAAGGAAAGGGAGATTCAACTTCGATAGTGCCCATGAATTCATAATATGACTTCAGCATTTTAGAGGCAAATCTCAATGCCTCCTCGGGGAACATAGCTCCATTAGTTTCAACATTTAGAACTAACTTATCATAGTTGATATCTTGCCCTACTCGGGCGTCACTGACGGCATAGCTTACTTTTTTAACAGGGGTAAAGTGTCCGTCCAAATACATAGTTTCTAAACTTTCTTCGCCGTCACCCTCGTATTTATGATCATACCCGCGACCAGGTCTAACATCTAACTCCATGTACAGCTCATAACTTTCGTCAGTTATTGTACAAATGGGATAATCGGCATTCACGACTTTCAGTTTTGTACCAACCTCGATGTCCCCAGCAGTTACTATTCCAGCACCCGACTTTGAAAGAACGATCTGCACGGTATCATCAACTTCCTCTACAGATGCAAGCACAACCTGCTTCAAGTTTAAGAGAATTTCCAACACATCTTCTTTGACTCCAGGTATAAAAGAATACTCATGCAAAACACCACGAATCCTTACTCCACTAATTGCCAAACCTGGCATTGCTGATAAGAGAACACGGCGAAGAGAATTTCCCAGCGTCAAGCCGAATCCCTTCTCTAGTGGTTCAAATGTGAAAGTGCCTTGGAAAACACTATTAGCATTTCCACGTTCAACCTTAAAATTTGGCTCTTGAACTTTAATCACGAATTCCTCCTCAATATTATCTTGAGTAATATTCCACTACAAGATTTTCTTGAATATCAAAATCAATCTGACTGCGAGACGGTAGATTATTATAAATACCTTCTAGCTTCTGACCGTCTACCTTAACGTATTCAGGAATGCCCTTGGCAGCAGCGTCAACATAAGACCCTTGAACACCTTTAGCAATCTTGGAACCTTCTTTCAGGGAGATTACCGAACCAGGACTAACATGGATTGATGGAGTTCTGGCCTTTCCACCATCAATTAAGAAGTGGCCATGAACTACCCATTGGCGAGCCTGCGCGCGACTACGGGCAAAACCCATTCTAAAAATTACATTGTCTAATCGTGACTCAAGCAACTGAAGTAAACCCTCACCTGTAATGGGAGACTTTTTCGCCTTCTCGTAGTATCGCTGAAGCTGTTTTTCACGAACGCCATAAGCGTATAATAATTTTTGTTTCTCCCACAACTGAACTCCATAGGTTGACATTTTCTTCCGGCGACCCAGCGTAGAACCGATATTCCTTTGGTGTGTAGCCAGATCAATGTTTTTCAACGCAAAGTGCTTTTGGCACTTAGGAGTAAGCGGAACTTTCAAACGTTTACTAAGTTTGACCATTGGGCCTCTATAACGTCCCATAACATTCCCCCGTATAATTTTCTAATTCTTTCATAATTACAATTCCAAGACTAATTACAATCTTAAAGCTTTCACTACATTCTTCGGCGTTTTTTAAGCTTACAACCGTTGTGCGGATGAGGAGTAGTATCTTTCAATCCAACAACTTTAATTGCCGAACCCTGAAACACTTTCACGGCTGAATCTTTTCCCTGTCCTGGTCCACTAATGTAAACCTCTATTGACCCCAAACCCATATCCAAGCCGTCTTTGACAACTTTGTTGGCTGCTAACTGCGCCGCATACGGTGTGTTCTTCCTAGACCCTTTAAAGCCTACATTTCCTGAGCTCGACCACGCCACAACATTGCCTGACATGTCCGTTAAAGTGATCAAGGTATTGTTGAAGCTTGATCTGATATAAACACGTCCCTTAGTGATTGATCGCTTAATGCGTTTTGCTTTACTCATAATTGACTCCGATTACTTCTTACGTCTAGCGCCGACTGTTCGACGAGGACCTTTACGAGTCCTAGCGTTAGTACGAGTTCGCTGGCCTCTACATGGGAGACCTCTTCTGTGACGTAAACCACGATAGCAACCAATATCCATAAGACGCTTGATGTTCATGGTGCGCTCTTTACGCAAATCACCTTCTACTTTAAAACTTTCCTGAATTTCCTTGGCAATTTTCGAAACCTCGCTATCTGCTAAATCACGAACTCTCGTACTATAATCAATACCAAGTCTGTCCAATATTTGCTTGGACGAAGTTAATCCGATACCAAATATGTAAGTAAGTGCATATTCAATGCGCTTCCCTCTAGGTAAATCAACACCTGCAATACGTGCCATAATACTCTCCTATCCCTGCCTCTGCTTATGTTTTGCATTTTCACAAATCACACGCAAGACACCCTTACGACGTATTATCTTGCATTTTTCGCATATACACTTAACTGATGCTCGCACTTTCATTCTAAACCTCTGCTATCTGAGAACTCGCGTTTCCAAGCTCTCCTAAGATGAAGTCGGTTATTTTATCCTTTTCTTGCGATCCGTCAATGTTTAAAATCGAATGGACCTCAGAATAATAGTTTAATATTGGAAAAGTACTCTTTGAGTATACTTCTAACCGATTCCTAATAACTCCTTCTTCATCATCCTTACGCTTGACCAATGTCGCAGCTCCACAATTAGGGCAGATATCGTTTTCCTCTACAGGAAGTTGGTTTACGTTAAAAATTGATTTACATTCACCGCATACCCGCCTTGATGTAAGTCTTTGGACGACTTCTTCCGCATCAACATTGAGACTTATAATCCTGTCAATTGTGACACCATTCTCCTCAAACGATGCATCAAGCGCCTTCGCTTGAACGACTGTTCTGGGAAATCCATCTAGCAAAAATCCATTGTAACTACTTGATTTAAGTAAACCCTGAACTTCAGACAAAATCATTTGTATCATAAGCTCATCAGGCACTAATTCACCGGCTTTCATATAACTTTCAGCACGCTTACCAAGTTGAGATTGTATTGCCACCGCAGAACGAAGCATATCACCAGATGAAAGATGCTTAACGCCAAGCTCACTGGAAATAATCTCTGCTTGCGTTCCTTTACCGGCTCCCGGAGGCCCCATGATCAGTAAATTCATAACTAGCTCTTCATAAATCCTTCATAGTGACGCGTCACCATGTACGATTCCATTTGTCTCACAGTATCTAACATGACACTTACAACGATTAGTAAGCTTGTTCCTCCAAAGTAAAAAGTCACATTCATATATTTGGACATCAAGGGTGGAATCAAACTAACTATAGCCAAGAACAAGGCTCCACAAAGCGTGATCCTAGTTACAATTCGATCAATAAAATCGGCGGTCTTTCGTCCCGCTCGTATCCCAGGTATAAACCCACCGTATTTCTTTAAGTTTTCTGCCATCTCTGTAGGATTTAACTGAATAGCCGTATAAAAATATGTGAAAAAAATGATCATTAAAGCGTAGAGTCCCAAATGAAAATAGTGGGTGTGACCAAACCATATAGTCGCCGTGACCAATAATTCCTCCTCGGGAAACTTACCCTGTAAGTACTGGAATATAATTGGTGGAAACATCATTATAGAGGAGGCGAATATTATAGGAATAACGCCGGCCATATTGACCCGCAACGGAATGAATGATTTCAGTCCACCTTGGGACTTCCCACCTGCATTACGCCTTGCATGTTGAATAGGAATCTTACGCACTCCATCCTGAATGTAAACGATGGAGGCGACCACAACAAGACATATAACTACTATGGAAAGTAGACGCCCGACATCGGGTATCGAAGTAAAATCTGTTACCTGTAAAGTCTCGACTATAGCAGCTGGAAAAGTCGCCAGAATTCCTACCGTGATGAGAAGAGACATACCATTCCCGATCCCTTTGTTGGTCATCTGTTCACCGAGCCACATTATGAATGCAGTTCCAGCCGATAGCGTGATCACAGCCATTGCCATGAACTTCCAACCCGTCATGACTGGTAAAACTACACCAGGCATGCTCTCAAGCCAAGTAGCGATTCCTAAAGCTTGAATAGCACCCAGGAAAATTGTTCCGTATTTCGTATACATATTAATTTTCTTGCGACCCTCGGCTCCCTCCTCTTTCTGAAGTTTTTCTAGGTATGGAACCACGTAAACCAGTAGCTGCATTATAATTGATGCATTGATGTAAGGGGCAATACCGAGAGAGAAGACGCTAAATCTCTCCAAAGCACCCCCGGAAAACATATTTAAAAAACCAAGTACACCTTGCTGTCCTTCAAAAAGTTTAGCGACCTCGTCCGGGTTTACCCCAGGAGTCGGAATTTGGCAGCCTAATCTGAAAACTGCAACCATCGCCAAAGTGAATAGTATCCGGTTGCGTAGTTCCTCAATTTTCCAAGAGTTTTCCAATATTTGCCACATCAGATTACCTTAGTGGTGCCACCAGCACTGGAAATTTTAGATATAGCTGTTTGTGAGAATTTATGAGCAGTAACATACAATTTTTTTTCGAGTTCGCCATCGCCTAAAATTTTCACTAGATCCCCAGATTTCTTGACGATACCTCGCTCTAGAAGCAACTCAGGAGTAATCTCGACTTCATTGTCAAATTGATTTAGGACTGTCAAGTTCACCGGTACATACTCAACTCTCGCAAAATTCTTAAAACCTCGCTTGGGAACACGTCGAAAGATTGGCGTTTGTCCACCTTCGAAACCTACGTAAGGACGACCCCCACCACTGCGAGACAACTGCCCCTTTTGGCCACGACCACAAGTTTTACTTCCCGCGCTAAACCCCAGTCCGTATCGCTTCTTAGCTTTTCTACCTTTGACCTTATCTAAGCTGGTAATGCTCAACATGGCATTCTCCCCTTGTATACTTTTAATTACTGTACTTTTTCAACCTTAATCAAATGCTTGACCTTCTCTACCATGCCCATTACATCTGGTGTCGTCTCATGAATACGGCATTTTCCACGCCCGTGAAGACCCAAGGCAATGAGGTTAGCTTTCTGCCTACTCGACGAACCTATTTCACTTTTAACTTGAGTAACTTTTATCTGTTTCATATTTCACTCCTAATGAAAAATTTGCTCGGGATTTCTATCACGTAGCCCGCAAATCTCTCTCAGGGACTTAACACTTCCTAATGCTTTGATCGTAGCTCTTAGAACATTTACTGGGTTGTTGGATCCTAAGGATTTCGAAAGAATATTTCGAAATCCTGCTGCTTCAACTACAGCTCGGACAGAACCACCGGCAATAATACCAGTACCCTCTGAAGCAGGACGAAGTAACACACGTCCGGCACCAAATTTAGCTTCCACTTCATAGGGTATCGTTCCATCCAGAATGACTGTTTTAATCATACTCTTTTTAGCAGCCTCAAAACTCTTCTGAATTGCCCCTGGGACTTCGTTTGCCTTGCCTAAACCGACTCCAACACTTCCTTTACCGTCTCCTACGACGGAAATAGCCGAGAAACTGAAACGACGTCCACCCTTTACAACCTTAGCAACCCGAGATATTCGAACTACAGTCTCAATGAACTCTTGCTCATCATCAACTTTTTCACGTTGTGAAAAACTTTTGACATCTTTTACAGAAACACTTTGCTCCAAATCTAGCTTTTGCAGAGGAGTAGCCTCATCCTCTTCAGTTACTGCTTCAACATCGGTAACTATATCCAGACTGGCCTCACCGGTCGCTTCTTTGACTTCTTCAGTTCCTGGGGTGACATTCTCGGTATTCTCGCCCGCCACAACCTCTTCAGTAGACTTTACTTCTTTTTCGCACATATTCACTACCCCTTACGGAAGAAGATTTGCTTCCCGTACACCATCTGCAAACGCTTTGACTACGCCGTGAT
>CAZRWM010000031.1:0-22227 GCA_964603885.1 uncultured bacterium | reverse complement strand
AAATCCTGCCTAAATTTTCTTATTTTCATACCATTTAAGGCAAGTTCAAATGGTACACTAAAAGGAGTGAGATCCTTATGTGTGACCTTAAAAAGCCTGTAAATAATGACCATCAAGATTCAGTGGAAAGTACTCCCACTGAGTTGAGAATCACCAAAAATAAGCCACGCTGCTGGGCCGATGAAATGACACTAATTCATCAGATGAGGTCCGAACAGGCAGACAAAAATGAGACCTCAATAGCGGAAATGTACTACCATCTCCGCAGTCGCGGATACACTCTTTGATTCACTTCTCAGATTTTGCGGGTTTGGCTTCCTGTTGCGTTACAGTCGAATTTTGACCCAATATCTGGTCGAAAAATTTGTTCACTGTATCCTTTTTAACCGCTCCAGCTTCAATCAGAATAATCAAAATAATTACGATTGGTGCTACGAAACGAGTGAACAGTTCCCATGGTTTGAAATGCCAGGCACTTTTCTTATTCATACCTAGATGAAATTGCTCGTCACGTAATTTACTGCTGAGCGAAAAGCCCACATAAAGTGCTATCGCAAGTCCGCCAATTGGGAGCATCCAATTGGAAGCCAGGTAATCCATTTTATCGAAGAAGGTAGTTTTGCCCGCAATATCGAACATGGTAACTTCTCCGAATACAGCTTTCCAGGCGGCAGATGCACTAAGGGCGCTTGGTATTCCTACAATCCAAATAGAGAAAGCCATTACATTGGTTGCGAGCTTGCGGTCCCAGCCTTTATCGATAAGAAAAGCCACGGCAACTTCCAACAAGGAAATCGCTGAGGTTAAGGCCGCAAAGAAAACCAATACAAAGAAAAATAATGTTACAAAATATCCTCCCGGCATTTGAACCAATGCCTGAGGGAGGTTAACGAATAAAAGACCAGGCCCTCCACCAAAACTACTTTCAGTGTTGGCAAACATGATGGACATAATAATTATGCTAGCAACAAGGGCAATTACTGTGTCGAGTATAGCAACCCACATTCCAGCTTTAAATAGATCAACTTTATTGTCCAGATAGGAGCCATAAGTAAGCATTGCCCCCATACCAAGACTGAGCGTAAAAAATGAGTGTCCCAGGGCCTCTAGTACGGCCGCTCCTTCAATTTCGTCCTTACCAGTGAAAAGATAGTTTAATGCCTCACTGAAGGCTCCGTTTGGAAGACTTACACACCAGACCAGAATTAAAATTAACAGAACGAAAAGGCCAGGCATTAATAGGTTAGTAGTTCGCTCGATACCGCCTTTGATTCCTCCTTTAACAACCAAATAGGTAATCGCCATGAAGAGTGTTGCCCAGAAGATATTAAGCCCCGGAGACACATATAAGTCTCCAAAAGTTTTACCAAATTGTTCAGGCTGCATTCCAGCAAAGGTGTTGGTTGCAGCAAGCACTATGTAGTGCATTACCCAGCCTGCTACAACAATATAGAAGGAAAGAACTACAAATGAAGCGGCAACTCCAAGATAGCCAATAAATGCCCAGGGGCTTCCTTTACCCGAGAGTTCTTCAATAGCTGCTACGGGACTTTTTTGAGTGGCTCTACCGACCATCATTTCTGCAACAAGCACGGGAAGTCCTACAATTGCTATGCAGATAAGATAAATAAGTACAAACTTGCCCCCGCCATTGTGATGGGCAATATAGGGAAACTTCCAGATATTACCCAATCCTACCGCAGAACCCGCTGCGGCAAGTACGAATGCTGTTTTTGATCCCCAATGTTCGCGGTTTTTTTGACTCATAGCACACTCCTTGAGCGCTATTATATCTCAAGAATTCCGATACTACCATTTCGAATGAGTAGGATAAATTTAACGTAAAAAATTGATATTTTGTTAATCTTGCTCGGCTGTAAGTTGATAAGGAGTTTGTAGTATATCCATCAGCCGCATGCCCTCAGTCACTGCAGCAGATTGACAGATATTTATTACAACACCAGGTTTAACAGCTTCTACCACTTTGGTTCTACGTTCTAGGCATTCAGTTGGTCTATGAATTTCCATAATTGCCTGCCCCGTCTCTACACAGCTTCCAGGATTTACAAGGTATTCAATCAGACCCGATTCAGGAGCTCGATAAGATACGAATTCATCCAATGTATTGGCCCAACTATATTCAAAACGATCTTCACATAATTGAAGAAAAGGTACTGAATCAGACCATTCCTGAAGCGCTTCTTTTGTAACCATTTCTCGTTTCATCATAAAATGAAAAATACTTTTTAGAGTATTGATTGCTGAAGATGTGCATACTTTTTCTTGATTACCTAACTCCAGCGTGTAGGACTCTACAGGAATCTCAATTTCTTGTCCTCTTTCAGCCAACCTATCTTGCAGATGAACCCAGGGCATAAAGCATGCTTCATCCATAGCACCGCCAAATTCCGCTGGTATAACAATTGTATAATCAAAGCCCAAATCAATCGATTTGAATGCACTGAAATCAGCTGCGTAGAGGTAAGGGATCGATAAGGGACCAGTGTGCAGATCAAGCATGAAATCGGAGTGTAAGGCCTCCAATTGAAGAATCCATGCAAGTTTTTTAGAAAGACTTAAAGCATATTGATCTTTCTCTATTTCTAATTTTTGTCGTAAAGTCTCTATGCAATAGTTGCGAAAAATCTGCACCCAATCATTTTTTTGCATCATAGGAAGAATGGATTCCCAATTCCATAGATCGGTGGTGTCTTTGCTTGGTAGTTCAAGATAGTTGCGATTCCAATTTTCTCTACTAACCGGGTGATATCGTCCGGCAGTAAACTCGCCAATTTTATGATTCAGACCAATTGGATTAGCACAAGGAATGCATGTCACAATACCTCTCTGAAGTAGATCGGGAAGTTGCCGAATAAGCTCCTGAATTACTAAATTTCCCTGTAGTTCAGCTCCATGAACCCCTGATTGCAAATACAGATGAGGACCCTTTAAACCACTGTCAAATTGAAATTTTTTCAATTCGATAGCTTGTCCATCAATGCTGTGTGTTACTGGTATAAAGGTTTTATTCCATTTTTGAATCACTTTGGAGACTCCTGTGCTGTTGCATCCGAGTACTGAATTTTAATTTGTTTATAAATCTAGCAGACTTTAGCTTTAATCTATATAAACTTCACGCCCGAGTGAATCCCATTTGTATTACCCAGCACTACCAAATTTAATTTACTTTGAGACTGGCAAGTCTGACAAATCCTCAATCCCCAGATAATTAAGATGAAAGACATCAGCTACGGAGTAGCCTATCCGTTTTCTGAATTCATCCATTTGAACATTAGAAAGGTTAGCCATAAGCTCACTCGAATAGCCGCAAGGATTCATTAGCGAATAATTTTCCAGATCGGAATCAAAATTTAAGCTAAAGCCGTGATAGGTAATCCAATGTCTGCAGGCAATGCCGATACTGCATACTTTTTTGTGATTCACAAAGACACCTGTCTTACCTTCGACCCTTGAGGCTTCAATAGAAAATTCTGATAGGCAGCGGATTAATGCCTCCTCAATATTCCACAAAAACCGGTGTAGATCACGCTGATCCTGTTCTAGACTGAAAATGAAATATCCAGTTAACTGCCCAGGATCATGATAAGTAATATCGCCTCCACGTGATACTTTTACCACAGGAATTTTAGTAGGACTCAGCAGATTACTTTCGCTATTTCTTGAAGCGCCAAGGGTAATTACCTCAGGATGAGAAAGCAACCACAGAATGTTATTCAGTGGTTTGTTCTTACGTTCACTTACCCAGTACAATTGTTGTTCAAGTGCTTGACTGTAATCTACTATTTTGGAGCTCAATACACACAGATCGTGCATTAGCGATTCAGCATATGAATTGCTTCACCCATATTACCTTTGGCAGCCTCCATGAGAATCTCACCAAAGGTAGGATGAGGATGAACAGTGAGCGCAATATCATCTACAAATGCACACATCTCTATTGCCAGAGACGCTTCAGAGATGAGATCCGAGGCGTTTGCACCAATGATTGTTATGCCAAGAACTTCTTTTGTTTCCTTATCACTGATGAACTTAACAAATCCTTCAGTTTCGTTAGTTGTGAGAGAACGTCCGATGGCCGTATAAGGAAACTTACTTATATTAACATTCAGGCCTTTCTCATTGGCCTCTTTTTCGCTTATTCCAGCTTGCGCTATTTCAGGGTCACTGAATACAACAGCTGGTATCTGACGAACATCCATCACGGAATTATGCCCTGCAATTACCTCCGCTGCAATCTCGGCTTCTTTGGATGCCTTATGTGCTAGCATAGGTTGGCCGGCGACATCTCCGATAGCATAAATGCCTGGCGTCCTGGTTCGTAGTTTGTCATTTACCTTTATGAATCCTGATTTCTCAGGCTCGAGCCCGGCTTTTGCTAAATTTAATGACTGAGTGTTGGGTTGCCTTCCAACGCACACAGCTACGTGGTCAACTTTCAGTTCTTTCAAACCGTCTGGAGTTTCTACTCCCAGAATTACATGCTTACCGCTTTTCTTAGTTCCCTGAGCCTTAGAGTTAGATAAAGTTTCCACACCCAATTTTTTGAGTTTCTTTTCTATTAGTTGAACCACATCTTTATCGAAACTTGCTAGCACGGAATCTAAGTACTCTACTATCGTCACTTTCGTGCCGAACTTAGCATATGCCATACCTAGTTCCAGGCCAATATACCCACCGCCTACAATCGCCATTGATTTTGGTAAGGCCTTAAAAGTTAACGCTCCCGTGGAATCAACAACTCTATTTTGATCAATTTCTAGGCCAGGGATCACCGTCGGGCTTGACCCAGTGGCTATTATACAGTTTTCGAATTCTACAGTTTCGGTACTTCCATCTTTCTTAGTAACGAGCAAACTTTTTTTCGAACTGAACTCTGCAGTCCCTTCCATTATTTGGACTTTGTTACCCTTCAGTAGGCCACGGATTCCCGTGGTCAGCTTCTTGACTACATCATCCTTCCAAGCGATAACTTTGGGAAAATCCAAACTTACACCCTCCGTGATGATACCCATTGCGGAATTTTCATTGAGAGTCTTGTAGTAAGTTTTGGCCGCATGGATCAGTGCTTTAGAAGGTATGCACCCAACATTCAGGCAAACTCCGCCAAAATATTCCTTTTCAACAACTAAAGTTTCGATACCTAGCTGAGCCAGACGTATAGCAGCCACATATCCACCAGGGCCTGCACCTATGACAACAGTATTAATTTTCATATTTCCTCATTAACGTGAATCCAGAAGTAACCGACCTGGACTTTCAAGATATCTTATAATCTCATTAGAGAACTCTGCACTAACAGCACCATCCACTACACGATGATCGAAGCACCAAGCCAGATTCATCATACTGCGAACAACAATTTCCCCATTCCGTACGACTGGTCGTTCTTGGAGCTTTGTCATGCCCAAGATGGCTACCTCTGGGTAGTTGATAATTGGAGTAACGAACAGTCCGCCAATAGCACCAATATTGGAAATAGTAATCGTTGAGCCTTTCAATTCCTCAGGCTTCGCCTTTCCTTCTTTGGTACGAGTTGCTAAGTCATTGATCTCGTCAGCTAGTTCCATCAAAGTTTTACTGCGAACGTCCCTAACTACGGGGACAATAAGACCATTCTCGGTAGCCACCGCGATACCGAAATTATGAACCTTATGGTATACAATCTCTTGCGTACTGAGATCAATAGAACTATTGGCTTGCGGATAACTGAGCAAAGCATTTGAAATTGCTTTCACAAAAAATGGTAAGTACGTAAGTTTTGTTCCACGGTCTGCAGCATCAGCCTTAAGTTTTTTGCGGAGTTTAACTAATTGAGTTAAGTCTACCTCGTCGAAGTAGGCAAAGTGTGGCACAATGTGCTTACTCTCCACCATGCGTTCAGCGATAATTTTACGAACACCTTTCAGTGGAACCCGTTCATCTCCCTCGAGATTGTGCACAGGCGTGCTTACATTGGGACCTGCGAAAATTGGTACAGGTCCTGAGCTACCACCACTCAAGAACACGTCAATATCAGCTTTGGTAACCCGACCCCCTTTACCGGAGCCCGGAACAAGATTGATATCCACATTTTTTGAACGAGCATAATGGCGGGTAGCGGGCGTCGCAAGTGCCTTCTGTCCGGTGGGTCTCGAAATTGCGGGTTGCGCTGCTTCCTTTAAAGCTTGGGGGGCTTCTTCTGCAGCACTAGCTGTTTCAATTTCCTCGTCCGGTTTTTTAGCTTCAGCTGGTTTCGCTCCTTTAGCCTCAACACTTTCATCGAGCGTTATATCATATAAAGGCTTGTCTTTCACCGCAATACTACCGACGCTAATGTACTGCTTGGATAGAACTCCAGGATAAACGGCTGGAAGTTCTACGGTGGCTTTATCTGTCATGACCTGCACAACGGGCTCGTCTTGTGCGAGTACATCACCTTCCTTTTTGAGCCATTCAACTACCTCGCCCTCAACTACGCCCTCGCCAATGTCTGGTAAATTCACGGTAAAAATATCTGTCATGTTGACTCCTGTCAATACTTAGCAATCTGCCTGATAGAGTGCAGCACTCGCTTCATGTCAGGCATGTAATCATGTTCATGGGCATTCGAAAAGGGGGTATCAAAACCGGTACAACGATGCACCGGAGCCTCCAAACTCAAGAAACAGCGTTCCATTATCAAGGCGCTGATTTCAGCTGCAAAACCCATTGTTTTGGGGGCCTCTTGTGCCACCACGCACTTACCTGTCTTTTGAACTGAAACACTAACAGTTTCAATATCAACAGGATTTAGAGTTCTTAGGTCTATTACTTCAACATCAATGCCCTCTTTCGCAGCCGCATCTGCTGCGCTCATATTTTGTTGATGTTGCGCTCCCCAACCTACTAGTGTTAAATCTCTACCTTCACGAACAACTTTGGCAACACCCAGGGGAATCTCGTAATCTTCCACAGGTACCTCAGCTTTACTTGCACGGTAGATACGCTTGGGTTCGAAAAATATAATTGGATCCGGCGTTCTGATGGAAGCAAGTAAAAGTCCCTTAGCTTCGTATGGATCGCTCGGCATGACCACTTTGATACCAGGGGTGTGGAGGTACTGTGCTTCGGGAGACTGAGAATGGTAATGACCACCGTGAATTCCTCCACCATAGGGTGTTCTGATCGTCATTGCACATGGATAATGCCCTCCTGAGCGATAACGACTTTTGGCTACTTCGTTGTGTAATTGGTCATAAGCAGGGAACATATAGTCAGCAAATTGGATTTCAGGAATTGGATTTAATCCATTGAGGGCGCAGCCTAATGCAAAGCCGATTATTCCTTGTTCACAGATTGGAGTGTCGAAGCAACGAGCCTCACCGAATTTCTCTTGTAAGCCTACTGTAGCGCGGAAAACTCCACCGAAGTAACCGACATCTTCCCCAAAGACAACAGTGGTTGGATCTTTCTCCATGGCAATATGAAGAGCACTATTAACAGCTTCAATAATATTCATTACGGGCATCAGTGACCCTCCTCTTCATTAAACTTTTGTAGAAATTCATACTGTTCCTGGAGATTCCAAGGAACATCGTGATATACATCCTTGAACATATTGTCAATGCCAGGTTTTGGAGTATTACGAGCCACCTTAATGGCATCTTCTACTTCCTCAAACATTGCCTCTAAATATTCATTGTCTTTTTTGTCGTTCCACCAACCTTGTTTATCAAGATAAAGTCTCAGTCTCTGAATCGGATCTTTAGGATCCCATTCATCCGCTTCACCTTCTTTACGGTAGCGCGTAGGGTCATCAGCCGTACTGTGTGCTCCAACTCGGTATGTCATCGCCTCAATTAAGACTGGTCCGTCGCCAGCTAGACAAATTTCCTTTGCTTTGGCAACTACATCAAAGACCGCGAAAACATCATTTCCATCCACTCTGAAGCCCGGTATTCCGTAACCGATGGATCTCGGAACGATTCCATCACCTCGGTACTGATTCTCTATGCTCGTAGAGATGGCGTATTTGTTGTTACGACAGAAAAATATACAAGGGACTCGACGAACTGCTCCCATATGAACTCCAGCATGGAAATCACCCTCAGATGCCGAACCTTCAGCGAGATAACATAGTGACACATTTGGCTCCTTCCTAAGCTGCATAGCGTAGGCGGCGCCGGCTGCATTGGGTATTTGTGTAGCCAATGTAGATGACACAGTCACTGAATTTAATTCCCGCTTGCCGTAGTGATTTGACATCTGACGTCCCAGGGATGGATCATTTTCATTTAATAGCATGTGATCCATGTATTCCTGCGTGCTTAGTCCCCGCCATAGGATGGCAGCCTGTTCACGATATTGAAAAAATAGCCAATCATCGTTCGTCAAAGCGGCTGCACTAGCCACAGCGCAACCTTCTTCTCCTCGGCTGCCAATAACAAAATTGATAACACCCTGGCGCTGCAAGGTGATACAACGTTCGTCGATGCGGCGGGTTAAGTGCATTACTTTGTACATTTTTACAAGATCCTCTTTACTGATCTCACGCTTAAAGTCCTTGCTGAGGTTACCCTCAAAATCAAGGTACTGGATTTTCTCAAATTGCATGTAACACCTCAGTTCGTTGAATAGCTAATGCGAGTAAATTGAATAATAATAGTCGGTAAAATTATGCAGTGCGCTGACGCCTCTGACTGTCTTTCTGGATAAACTCCTTAATAAAGAATTCCCCGGCTTTGTAACTAGACCTAACCAGTGGCCCGGCGGCCACCATCTTGAAGCCGAGATTATAGCCAAGTTGCTTGAGTTCTTCAAATTCATCTGGGTGATAGAATTTTTTTACCTCATGGTGTCTAGACGACGGCCTCAAGTATTGCCCCAAAGTCACGAAATCTACTCCAATTCCTCGTAGATCTTGCATACTTCGTTTTAATTCTTCCATTTCTTCTCCAAAGCCCAACATTAACGAGGACTTAGTATAGATGCCCGGATCCATCTCCTTCACTCTCTCCAATTGAGACAGGCTTTGTTGGTACGTTGCGCGTCGGTCTCTAACGGAGGGCGTCAAGCGTTCTACTGTTTCGAGATTATGCGAAATTACGTTGGGTCGGGCCGAGATTACTTTGTCCATATGGGCAGAGACCCCAGCAAAATCTCCCGTTAGCACTTCTAAAGTAGTTTCAGGGTTTAAACGTTTAATTTGACGTATAGTTTCCGCGAAGTGCGCAGAGCCCCCGTCTTCTATGTCATCACGATCTACTGACGTGACAACTACATAATGGAGTTTGAGCGGTTTCAGCAGCTGTGCAGTTTTGAGCGGTTCAGAGGAGTCGAGCCAACCTGACCCTTTACCGGTTTTAACATTACAAAATTTACAAAATCTGGTACAAGTATCCCCCATGATCATAATCGTCAGGGTTCTGTCGCTCCAGCACTCCCCGATGTTCGGGCATCGTGCCTCTTGGCAGACGGTGGCCAATCCTAGTCTTGCCGTCTGTTCCTTTAAATAATTGTAGTCAGGTCCAGCTGGAGGTCTAACCTTAATCCAGCTAGGTTTTCGCTTCACTTTCGAAGCCCGCGACTTCTGTACAATTTGCGACATGCCGCCAGTGTACACAAAGCAAGGTTTTTTAGAAAGTATCAGTACCTCATTGAACATCCGAAACTTAAACAATTTCACTTTAATGTCGAAATGTTTTGTATGCGAATAAGGGCTTTCATACTATATTTTTTTCTTTGTTCATCCGTACACGCAGAAAATAGTGTAAATCTTTTAGATCATTACAAAGAACCTTTATCTGTTACTTTTGGCATGTGGCTGGATTTACAATTGCGGGTATTTTCGTTCAAACATTCGGATTGGTTTAAAAAAACAAAGGTTTTCATTACGAAAAGTGGAGCGCTTCAAATGAAAATTGATTTTCAAGGGAATCGGTTACCCGGTGATAAAAGTCAGGTAGAAGGCTATGTTGAAGATACAAGTATGAAAATTAAAACAGAAGTAGAACATCTTGTGCAGGGCCTGTGGGGAATTTATCCTGGTGAAATTCCCTACGCGGCACTGAGAGAGCAACACGATTTGGTGAGTACTTTTGTTTTCTTAGATGGAAAACAAGTGGGCTGGTCTTCCGGCGAAAATTTTCAATGGAAGCGCAAAAAAAGAGCTTGGGACATCATAACCAATAATTTTAAGGGCAAAGCGAAGGCAAAAAAATCACCTAAATGAGTTCTACACAATTACACCCGTGTAGTTTTACCTTCGAAAACAGTCGTTAGTTTTTAAGTAGACTGGTTCCATCAGCCTTTAAATCTTTGACGGCCTGTATGATGCGATCTTTCATTTGATTCTCAGCCTTTTTCATCCAAGTTCGAGGATCGTAATGTTTTTTTGAACCAACTTCGCCTTCAACTTTCAGAACTTGATCATAATTTGTGAAAAGATGGTTAATCACGGGGCGCGTGTATGCATATTGCGTATCCGTGTCTACATTCATTTTTATGACGCCATAGTCAAGAGTTTCGTGAATTTCATGAAGTTCGGAGCCTGATCCACCATGAAAAACAAGATGGATTTTGAATTCCTTACCTAGTTCTTTGAGTACTGCCGCTTGTCCGTCTCTTAGGATTGATGGAGTTAGTTTGACATTTCCGGGTTTGTATACTCCGTGAACATTTCCAAAAGTTGCAGCTAGCATATAACGACCGACTGGTTTTAATGTCTTAGCCACCGCTACCATATCCTCAGGTGTCGTGTAAAGTTTGTCGGCCGGAGTATCTTCGTTATTTACGCCATCTTCCTCGCCTCCTACAACTCCAGTTTCAACCTCCAGGATAATTTCACTTCTAGCGCAGCGTTCCAGTAATTCTTTACTGATTCTAATATTTTCCTCTAATGGTAATTCAGATCCATCAAACATATGCGAATTGAAGAGGTTGGGAAGCCCAGCGGTTCTTCGTTTTTCAGTTTCTTCAATTAAAGGGATCAGAAAGGGCTCTACCTTCTTTGGGTGACAATGATCGGTATGAAGGGCGATCAAAATATCATACTCTTTTGAAACTAGATGAACGTGTTGAGCAAGTGATATAGCACCGATAGCGGCGTTTTTCACAGCTTGTCCTGAGGCAAATTCTCCGCCACCCGTGGACACTTGAATTATTCCATCACTGCCAGCCTCTGCAAAAGCTGCAATCGCAGCATTTGCGGTGGAGGTTGATGTGACATTGATGGCCGGATACGCGAATCCTCCTTCGAGTGCACGATCGAGCATCTGGCAATATTGTTCATAAGTAGCTACAGGCATGGCCTCTCCTTAGAATCTTAAAAAAGTAACTCCGTATTCTAGCTGAAGCGATACTTACGTAACAAGGCCTTCTGTAGATCCATTCAAAATGATTAATCTATAATTTTTTGTTCTCAGTGAAACTTATGAGTTTTACTTCCGTATGCAATGATTGCCGATCAAAGCTTCGGCTACAAGATATTACTACCAAAGCAGGAGAATTGAATGAAAAAATTTGCTATAAGCGGTTTCTTAGTAGGACTGTCCATGCTGACGACATTAAGTCATGCCAATCCATCTTCTGAGGATTTAATTTTTCGGGGAGGGGACTCTGAGACATATCACCGCGGTACCGTCAACGAACATCATGTTCCCGGTAATGTTGTGGTGATTCCCGGTGATAAAAAAAATGGTAAGGATGGTAGAAATAATCCATTCACGGACCCCGATTATTTTGTAGCAAAAGAGAGTTTGTCTAACCAGTTTATTCACTATCGAACCAAAAACCTGGATTTGAAAGTAGCCGAGGATGGCGTCACTATCAATGGTGACTTTCACAAATGGCGTCGCAAGAATGATTCGTGGGGTATTTTCGATCGAGCACGAGAGGCTGACATTAGTGTATCAAGTAGGTCTAAAGTAACCTTCCAAATAAAAGTAGACTGGCAGAGACCGATTTGGCGGTCAGCAGGACAAGACAACCTGCTAATTGAAAAAAATCAAGTAAGAATGAGTGAGGAAGTTTCTAAATCCTTATTAAATCTGGGTAATGATTTTGAATCTGGAGTCATAAAATTAGATTCGGCTGAAAAGATCAACTCACTGGTTAGTGTTGTGAACCCTTATTTAGCAAAGCCTTATACCAAAAGACTCGTGATTAAAGATAATTTAAGTGCTAAAGAACGAGTTATTGAAACGATCATAACGCAAGCAGAGGCGCTACATGGGGCCACTGCAGAAAATGAGTTTTTACGGCAGAAGTTCATCGAAAATTACTGGATTGGATTCAGTGCTGATGATCTGATTAAAATTGCGGAAGCAGCCCACGGAGCAAGCGCTGAGAATGAGATTTTGGAGATTGGAGCCCGGGCCTATCTATACTATTACTCTGAAGAGGATATAAGAAAGGTGGCAGAGGCAGCTCACGGCGCCAGCGCTGAAAATGAAATATTGATGCTGCTAGCTAAGAAAGGCGCAGGCTCAGGTCGCGGACCAGTGGTATCGGTCGAGGGATATACCGAAGCAGACTTAGAGCGTTCTCGCTTTATTTCTGAACTAATTAGTGCCGCTAATCGATCAAGCAGCAAAGATTCATCGGATAGGATTCTAACCGCTGGATTCGAGCAGAACCTTCATCGAAATTTTTCGGTAACAGATATCAAAAGAATAGCCAGAAACATTAATTCTAGCTCTACTAAAGATCGCTTGATTCTCAGAGCTGCTAGCTACTACAAGCATCGATGGACTCAGGCGGAGTTCAAAATGCTTGCCGATGCAACTTCTTATACAGCGTCAAGCGACCAAATTACGGCGCTTGCAGCTTCCCAAATTGGAAAACCACGCAGAAGTGGAGCTTTTTATGATTCCCAGCTGGGAAATGCGCCCAAACATGGAAAGTTTAAGTTAGAGGTCGAATGGTCAAAGGATGATTAAATTTACTTAAAGATTCAAGCTGAATTTTGTGGGACCGGTCCAATTTACTATCGTGAATTTGGGCCGGTTTTAGTTTTCTTAGAAAGCAGCTTCTTGATCAAAATCCTAAATTTTGCCTTTTTCTACAAACTCTTCAAAACTTGAATTAATTGCATCGATAGGTCCAAATAGTCTTTCGTATCGTTTGAAGATTTTACCTGAGGGTTCAGGGTCAACTACTCTGATTTGTACATCTGTGGGATTGTTAAATATACTTCTTTTCAGTAGATAGATTACGCGCATATCAACATCACTTAGTGAATAGCCTATAAAAGTTATACGCTGAATGCTTCTAAGGTGTTTTGAAGCTTTAATCCAAAGCAGTGATAATGGAGCAGAAGTATAACGCTTATTCCATGTGGGGCTTACAATCAGGCCCCGTAAATATCCATTATCATGTAGACAGAGTTCTGCCTTACTGTCAAAAACTTTTCTTAATTCTTTGGCCCCTTGATAACAATAGAAAGCCTGACAATTGGGGCATTGAAGCCAATTAATAGATCCATGGAGCTTTATATAGAGGGGTGTTTTACTGCCTAAATCAGTTTGTCTGGTTTTGGGGTTATTACCGTGTATTTCTGAAAACCTAACCCCATAATCTAGGGACTGAAAAACTTTTAATAAAGCATGATCAAGCAAAGTATCATAATTTAGCGAGAACAGTATGTGCTCTCTGGGTTTAAGTAGGGAAGCAAATTTCTCAAAGACTTTAGTACTTCCTTTGCGGCTCGATTGCTCTAGCATCCTCCAAATTAGATAGTCCATATCACTACGCAGTTGCCCGATGCTAGCCCTTGTATAAATTGCACTAAATTCATGGTCTTCCAATAGTGCTAAATCTAAGAGGCTTAAAACTTGTTCGAACTTAGGAAGGGATTCATATTCGGCCGAATTGACGATAAAAAAATTATCAATGAATTTGAGTAGTCTCAAAAGTCTTGGATCAGTTTGTTTTACACTGAACAAATAGGGTAGGAATTGTTTGGTTAGCGGAATACCTGAGCTGATACTTGCCCCTGCTCCAAGAAAGAAAGCCTCCCTAAGTTCAGATTTCACGTGGGGCACGACCCCACGTGAACTAATCTTAAGATTCATAAATTGACTAGCTGTTTGTTAATCCAGCTTGCTTTTGGATTGATGTAAGGAACTCTTCATTCCGTTTTGTAGTTTTCATGTGCTTATTCATAAGCTCAATCGACTCTTGTGGTGAAAGAGTTTCGAATACCCGCCGTAAGATAGTCATACCTTTCAGAGCATCTGGTGAGACTAGCAGTTCCTCGCGACGAGTAGAAGATTTAGGTAGATTGATTGCAGGGAAAACCCTCTTGTTGAATAATTGCCTATCTAAGTGAAGCTCTGAATTACCTGTACCCTTAAATTCTTCAAAAATTACATCGTCCATTTTTGAGCCGGTATCAACTAATGCGGTAGCCAGAATGGTTAATGATCCTCCAAATTCGATGTTTCTAGCTGAACCAAAGAACTTTTTGGGTTTATACAGAGCTAACGGATTCACACCGCCAGATAGAGTTTGGCCCGATGAAGGAACGGCAATATTATAAGCTCGTGCTAACCTAGTTATGCTGTCGAGCAGAATCACAACATCTTTGCCCTGTTCGACCAGGCGTTTTGATCTCTCTAAAACCATTTCAGATACCCTAATATGATTACTGAGATGTTGGTCAAAAGTACTTGCTATAACTTCACCTTCCACGGATCGGGTCATATCCGTTACCTCTTCAGGTCGCTCATCGATAAGAAGTACAAATAGGACCAATTCAGGATGGTTTGATGTCAATGCGTTGGCGATCTGCTTTATCAAGGTTGTTTTACCTGCTTTTGGAGGCGCAACGATCAACCCCCGTTGCCCCTTACCAATCGGAGTAATCAAATCAACGATGCGGGTGGACTTATCCTTGTCTTCAGTGTGTAGTGTAAATTTTTGATTAGGATACAGAGGAACTAATTTATCAAAATGAACAATTTTTTTGATGTTATCTGTATCTACACCGTTTATACATTCTACACGAAGTAACGCGTGATAACTTTCAGAGTCCTTGGGTGCGCGAGTTTGGCCAACAATGTAATCTCCAGTGCGCAACTTAAAGCGCTTAATCTGGGCGCTACTAACGTAAACGTCCTGCTTATCGATTGTGCACATTTGACGTCGCAAGAATCCGTAACCATCCTGTAAAATTTCCAGGATTCCCTGAGATGCAGATAGGCCAGTACCCTCACTTTCGACAAGATGCCTGAAAAGTTCAAAACTGACTTCTTCAAAAGACATTGCAAGTGCATTGGAGATGTTTTGCTCTTGTGCTGCTGCGCGTACCTTCTCCTCAGGTTCAGCAAGAATATTAAGATATCTGATTTTTACCGGTACCGATTTTTCCTGTTTGTTTCTATTGTTGCGATTATTGCGATTATTTCGCTTATTTTTGCCTTTATGATGATGATGTCTTCCTTCATTATGAGAGCGCTCAGGTTCATTCTCCGATTCCTTTGAATCTGTTTTTTTCTCTACTTTAGAATCCTCGGTACTTTCGTTTGAACAAGGCTCCAGCTGTAGCTGTGATGGTTTAGATTGCCCCTCTGCAGCGAGTTTTGGCTCTGAATTTGCTTCCGTAATAGACCGATTAGTTTCTCCACTAGTTTCTTTAACAGCGGCTTCCTCACACATTTTATTCCTCCAAGAATTAAATTATTGAATTGTTCAGGTGATCATGTTTGAAATTTTTGATTCACAAAGTACCAATTAATAAGACATTTGTTGTTGCAAGAACATGATGTAGAAGGTCACCATATAAATTACAAACAGGATCACGGATATCAATCTTGAGCTTCTCTTACTACCTCTGTAAAACATTGCAAAGATAACTATCGCAGACATTATTAAGGAGCCGAAGCCAGTCACAAAATTTAGTTGGACATCCTTCACCGCCAGCATGGCTACTTTAGGGGTAGATAAATCGGCTAGACCGAGAATAAATAAATTAAAAATATTGCTACCTAATACATTTCCGAACACCAAGTGAAATGCACCCATTTTTGCAGCTACAGTACAGACTGTAGCTTCAGGTAAGGAGGTTGCAAAGGCCAATAGTATCGACCCTATGAAAGTAGTACCGAGACCCGTCACTGCCGCAACCTCATCGCAGACGTAAGTGAGCCAAATCCCCGAGGCTACCACTAATATTGCAAAGAAAATGAATTCAGTGATGAGACGAGCTGGCGACACAGTAGACTTTTCTATTTCTGACTCAGTATTAATTTTTTCTTCAGTATCATGGTCAGCTTCTGTAGTACTTTTGAAGGTTAGTATGTAGGTCAAAAGTATCATTAACGAAAAGTAGTTTATTAGAAATAGGGGCTTATTTGAGAAGATTATATTCAATGTGTAACTTTCACCATTAAGATATATTCCGGCCAAAGCAAAGCCCGTCATTATTTGTCCTACTGCGAGAGCTTTCAAAACGGAAAAGGGTGCCTTTCGATAAATAATTTCTTTAACGAAAAATAGGTCAAGAACAGCAAGTATAACTAAGTTAAAAGTATTAGATCCAAAAATATTTCCTAGAGCTAATTGAGGGGCATTCAAATAGTAAATAGAGCTGAAGGTAGCTACGAACTCTGGTAATGAGGTAGTCGCTGCTAATAAAACCGTTCCAACTATACCTGCTGAGATCCCAACAACGTCTTCTAGCTGGTCACCTTTTTCGGTAAGTCTCATCCCGCTATAGATGACCAGGCTGCAGGCAATTACGAGTTGAATAGCAAGAATCACTAAATACCCAAGACTTCGGTTACTGGTGTATGATTAAGGTTGTGTGCTTCGGCTACTGGCTGACAAGTCAGTTTACCCTTGTAAACGTTTAAGCCATCCTGTAGGCCCCTGGAAGTAATCAGGGCATCTACTCCATTGCGAGCGAGCTTTTCGACATACGGTAAAGTAACGTTCGTTAATGCGTAAGTACTGGTTAATGGTACGGCTCCTGGCATGTTGGCGACGCAATAATGAACTATATCGTCGACGACATAGGTGGGCTCAGCATGCGTAGTGGGAGATGTGGTCTCGAAGCATCCACCTTGATCAACGGCGACATCACAAATCACAGTTCTTTTCTGCATGTATTGAAGCATATCTCTTGTTATAAGTTTTGGAGCTTTTTTACCGGTGATTAGAACAGCGCCGATAACCAAATCAGCATCACTGATCTCTTGAATGATATTACTTCTGTTCGACATAACAGTTTTTAAGCGACCACTGGTGACTTCAGAGAGGTATCTCATTCGTTCGGGGCTTACATCCATTATCGTTACATCCATTCCTAAGCCCATAGCCATTTGCGCAGAATTGAAACCAACTATACCTCCGCCCAAGACAACACATTTAGCAGGCAGAACTCCTGGTACTCCCCCCGGTAAAATACCGCGACCACCATTAGCTTTTTGTAAAAGAGTAGCGCCAATTTGAGTGGCTAGTCTTCCAGCAATCTCACTCATGGGGTTGAGGAGCGGTAAGCTACCATTTGCGTGTGTAACGGTTTCATAGGCTATGCCTATAATTTTTTTCTCCAATAGAATTTCAGTTAATCTTTTGTCAGCTGCTAAGTGCAAATATGTGAACAAAAGTTGATTTTCACGAAGAAGTTCGTACTCAATTTCAATAGGTTCTTTGACTTTTACAATCATTTCGCTCTGGGCGTAGACCTCTTCGATTGAGCCTAAAAGGCTTGCACCTGCATTTATATATTGTTCAGGACTAAACCCCGTTCCCTCACCTGCGTCTCGCTGGACGTATACAGTGTGACCTTGGTGGGTTAACACTTCCACATTAGATGGTGTTAATCCAACTCGATTTTCGTTATTTTTGACTTCCTTGGGGACGCCTATAATCATATGCCAATCTCTCCAAAGCGACTTGGCGAGCTAAATCGGATGGGTCAATTTCCGGAGAGACTGAAGGTTTAAGTCCGCCTTCAGTAGCGTTACTGGGTAGGTTCGCTACTTTGCTGCCCTCGGATAAAGGTGCCATCATATGCCGCTCTAATTGTTTGTACATCATCTTTGCTAATCCAAAGCTGCCATTTTTAGACATTTGCTTTGCCCGCTCATCCACCAACATGTCCTTAAAAGCTTTCTCGTAGTCTCCCCCATCAAGAAAGCCAGTCTTACCAAGTCCTTTATTCATTTCTTTGAGCATCATATTAACGAAGATCTGCTCAAAATCCTCCGTGGCCTGCCTTAATTTAATTAAGTCCGCTGACATTGGTGTTTTTTGGGATTTAGTTAAGCTGTCAATTGTCTCCATAGAACTACTCTTTAACTTCTTTTAGGAAGGGTTGGTGGGAGACTTCGCGAAGGAGTTTAGCATAGGGTGCATAGACTGTAAAGTCTGATAATAGCGAAGTAAACTTTCCATGCAAACAGCTTTTCACAAACATAAAATCCCCAAGTTTGGCACTCTTAATATGTCATCGGCTAGTACGTGATAATTGTTGAGCAAAAAAAAACAAAAAAATACCAGATGATCTAAAATCAATCCAAATGCGTCTTTAAGGTACAAGTTAGGACAAAAATAGACAAAAACGGACAATATTTGTTTACATGATATGCTACGGAGCCTATACTGCTTCAATGGCGCAAGAATCAAGTCAAGATCAAACTAAAGGAATATTCTCAGGTTTTCCTGACTTAAGCAAAATTCGAGACCAGTCTGATTTATTAGGTGCTGTGGCCCTAGTAGGCATAGTAGTCATGTTGATTGTGCCGCTTCCCTCTGCATTGCTAGATATTTTTATGGCAATGAACTTGGCTGTTGGGCTTGTTTTAGTTTTATCCTCTACTTACCTAGAGGATACTCTCGAATTTTCTGTTTTCCCCACTTTACTATTGATGACCACTCTATTTCGGTTAGCTCTGAATGTTTCTTCTACGAGATTAATTTTGCTAGAGGGGCAAGACTTTGATGGCGAAGTTGTTCGATCTTTCGGTAATTTTGTGGTTGGTGGAGATTACATTGTAGGTTTTATAATCTTCATCATCTTGGTTTTGATTCAGTTCATGGTTATCACCAAAGGTTCGGAAAGAGTCGCTGAGGTTGCCGCTAGATTTACGTTGGACGCCATGCCTGGAAAGCAAATGGCAATAGATGCGGATTTAAATGCAGGTTTGATCGAAGAAAATGAAGCTCGCGAACGGCGTGAAAAAATTTCTAAAGAAGCTGATTTTTATGGTGCAATGGATGGTGCCAGTAAGTTTGTGAAAGGCGATACCATAGCGGGCATCATCATTACTCTTATCAATATAATTGGTGGGGTAGTGATTGGTTGGTTGTCTGGTCAATTTAATTCCATAAGCGAAATCTTGTCTACCTACACGCTATTAACAGTGGGTGATGGTTTAGTGAGTATTGTGCCTTCATTATTGATTTCAGTTGCTACTGGTATTGTCGTTACTAAGGCGGTATCGGAGGAAAATTTAGGAAATGAGGTTGTTAGTCAGCTGACTGCAAAGCCAAAGGTGCTTCTTATCACCTCTGGAGTATTCATGATGTTTGCGCTAATACCTGGATTGCCTAAGTTTCCATTTATTCTGATGTCTGGCATTCTTTTTACCATGGCTTATTACATGATGGACGTTCCAGAAATGATTAGACATTGGCGTGGAGCACCCGAGGACTCGGGCACTGATCCCCATGGACCTGATGAAGGAGGGGCAAGCTCGGATGGTGCTTCAGCAGATTCTGATCAGGAAGGTCAATCATCAGCTGATTCTGAGAGTGGTCCTGAAGATGTCAGTAGTCTGCTCAATGTGGATACTTTAGAATTAGAAATTGGCTATGGTCTGATTCCAATGGTTGACCCCAATCAGGGAGGCGATTTATTAAATCGAGTTAAAATGATTCGACGGCAGATAGCAATGGAGCTTGGCTTGGTTGTACCAGCGGTCAGGATTCGAGATAATATGCAATTGGCTCCTAATTCTTATGCAATTAAATTAAAAGGGATCGAAATCGGTGAGGGTGAAATATACTCAGATCGTTTTCTTGCGATGGATCCCGGAATGGTTTCTCATCGAGTAGAGGGAATTGATACTGTTGAGCCTGCATTCAAATTACCGGCGATTTGGATTGAGGAGACAACTCGCGAAGATGCTGAATTGGCAGGCTACACCGTCGTGGATGCGCCATCTGTCGTCGCAACCCACTTGACGGAATTGATAAAAGGTTATGCGTCTGAAATTTTAGGTAGACAAGAGACCCTGCAATTAGTCGAAAAACTCAAAGAGCAGTATCCTGCCGTCGTCGATGCGGCTGTGCCTGAAATGGCCGCAGCAAGATTAGGTTTAGTGCAGAAGGTTTTACAGTCTTTACTACATGAGGGAGTCTCTATCAGGAATCTAACTTCGATTCTTGAAGTTGTCGCGGACTTTGTCGAGCATGCAAAAGATATCAATGAGTTAGTTGAACACGTGCGCGCTGGATTGGCTCGACAGATAACCAGAGAATATACCATTGATAATACCTTGAAGGTTTTGACTTTAGTTCCAACTCTTGAGCAACAATTTGCCGAGCAGGTTCAGCGCTCTGGTGCCATTCATGGAGCCTTAGACCCAGAAAAAGCCCAATTATTTTTTGACAATTTAAATGCCCAAATTGAAAAAATGTTAGTTCAAGGGCATACTCCTGTGCTTATCTGTTCACCAGTCATACGTTTTCACTTTAAAAATTTAGTGGAACGAGTGGCTCCACAACTTGTGGTTCTGTCATTTAACGAGATTGTGATGGACGTGGAAGTTGACAATGTAGGAAGTGTTGGGGTGGAGGCTTCAGACTAATGATAAGTTCGAAATTAAAGATTTTGGTGGTGACCTCCGGCAAAGGAGGAGTTGGTAAGACCACCGTGAGTACTAATTTAGCTATAAAGTTGGCTGATCTTGGTAAAAAAGTTCTTCTCTTAGACGGTGATTTTGGACTTGGAAACGTTTGTGTTTCCATGGGACTGGATCCTCAATTAGGAATTGAAGATGTGATATTAGGCAATTCGAGGTTAAGTGATATTTGCTTGGTAGGTCCCGGTGGAGTGAAAATATTACCTTGTGCCTCGGCTAACGAGGATATGCTGACCCTAAATCAGGAGCGAATGGATAGATTCTTTCGCGAGTTGATGTTTTATGCTGCGGAAGAGGATTACTTAGTTATTGATACTGGAGCGGGCATAGGTAGGGGGGTTCAACTTGCTTTGGAGATTGCTCACGATGTGGTCGTAATAGCCACACCTGAGCCCACGGCCTTGGCAGATGCCTATGGTCTAATTAAGACCTGTCATGAGTTAAATAACAACTGTAAAATACACCTAGTGCCTAATCGGTGTAACTCAACTCTTGAAGCTAAGGGAGTAGAGAATAAGATGAAGTTGGCTGTTCGCAAGTTTTTAAAGCGTGAACTAATAATGCCCAGTTTCATTCGACAAAGTTCCGAAGTGCAAGCTGTAAATCGGAGTCAGAAAATTCTCCTAAAAGAATGCCCACAGTCTGATGCGGCTCAAAGCATAACTAGACTAGCGTATCGATTAACGGGCGTTGATTCTAATGTGGGGAAGTCAAACTTTGTTGAAAAAATGATAGATTTGATTCAGTAGTAATCGGAGTGAATCATGCAAGCAATGAATGTAAATGATGTTTTTCTGGAAAATGACAATTGTTTGACCCTTGCAGTCACCTCAGGCAAAGGTGGTGTAGGTAAATCTAATTTAGTGGCAAATCTTGCATTGCAACTTGGTCGTCGAGGTAAGAAGGTCATGGTGCTTGATGCTGACATGGGAATGGCCAATATGGATGTTATCTTAGGGGTGCGTCCTCGCTATACGCTCTACCATGTAATCGAGGGTCGTAAGGATCTTTTGCAAACAATTACGTCTGTGACACAGAATGTGAAATTGATCGCCGGTGGATCAGGAATTATGGGTTTAGCGGATCTTGAGATCGATCGACGAAATCGAATTTTTGAATCATTGAAGAAAATTCGTCAATACACAGATATTCTATTAATTGATACGGGGGCTGGACTGTCGCCTAATGTTTTAGATTTTTTACAGTATTCCAATGAAGTCTTACTGGTTTCTACTCCAGAGCCAACATCCATGGCGGATGCCTACGGAATCATCAAAGCCATGAATCAACGAGAAGGTGCCTATCCTGAAATTTCATTGGTAGTTAATCGTTGTGCTTCGGCGAAAGAGGCGGTAGGCGTCGCGAGTCGAATGAAAAC
>CAZRWM010000030.1:0-22523 GCA_964603885.1 uncultured bacterium | reverse complement strand
AGAGTCACCATTTTATATAAACTCCGAATTACGTCCTTGGACTCATAATTCAGAAGATCATCTACGACGTGCTGGAACGAGTGCTTTTGGTTTTGGTGGTACAAATTTCCATGTTTTGTTGGAGCAGCATGACGATGAAAATTTCACATCGTTACTGAATACAGGAGTTGATTTTCTACCAATAGCAGACAACGATGTGGACGGTTTACTAAATCAAATCGTCGACTTGAGGGACCAGCTTGACATTGTTAGTAGCGTGCGAGATTTGTGTGCATACTTTCGCTACAAATTTAATCATCAACTTCCATACAAAACCAGCTTAGTAGTTACCGATCTTTCTGATTTGGAAGCTAAGCTAAGTGAGTTGTCAGTACATTTAGAGAATCATCCAGATAGAACTTTAAGTACACGTAGTGGAATTTTCTTCCTGCCGGGCGAGGAATTTCAAGATGCTAAAGTAGCTGTATTATTTCCGGGACAGGGCTCTCAATACCCTGGCATGCTAAGGGAGTTGATTACGCATCGTTCGGAAGCCCAAGAATTTTTACAAAGAGTGAATCTTTGGAGGAACTCGAAATCCCTAAGATCTCTTAATGATGTGATATATCCCATATCTGCTTTTGATGAGCAAACTTTGCAAGATCAAAGAGATTATCTAACTAGAACAGACAACACTCAGGCAAGCTTGTCATTTGCAAATTTGGCGGCTTTTCAAGTTCTCAAGAAGATGGGTTTGCAGGTGGATGCTGTTGCGGGTCATAGTTATGGAGAGCTTAGTGCTTTGTTTGCAGCGGAGGTAATTGATTTCGAATCATACATGAAGTTAACTCATCGCAGAGGTGAATTGATGCGAGAGTGTAACGAAAAGCAAGGTGGTGCAATGCTAGCTGTCCTTGCTCCAAAGAATGATGTTGTCAAAGCGCTTGATTCTTTAGATAAATCCAAATATTTAATCGAAGTAGCAAATTATAATACACCAGATCAGATTGTTTTATCGGGCGATGTGGCAGCCATTCAGAAAGCAGAATCACTTTTGAAAAGTTCAAATCTGAGGGCAATTAGGCTTGCGGTGGGAGCGGCGTTTCATTCAAGTTTGATGGAAGAAGCTAGTGCGAGTTTCGCTAAAGATCTCAAAAATGTCCAATTCGATGAGGGAGTAATTCCCGTTTACTCTAATACTATAGCCGATATTTTTCCAAAGACCAGGAAAGATAAATCAAGTCTTTTGGCTAGACAACTTCGCGAAAGTGTTCAATTTGAAAAAATGATTCGTAAAATGGTCGATGATGGTTGTCGGATTTTTGTGGAAGCTGGCCCATCTGGTGTATTAGGGAGATTAGTGGGTCAGATTCTGGAGAATGAACCACATGTGGTTCTAAGTATGGATGCTGGTGAGATAAAATCCACTGAACAAGAGATAGACCTTCGTAAGCGCTTTCTTCCCCTTACAACTTGCCTTGCACACCTGACAGCTATGGGTAAGGTGCAACTTGAGTCGGATTCACTCGGGGAAACGCTAACAGAGTTCCCCAAGAAACGAAGGCAGAGTCCAGTAACCGTAAAGCTCAACGGAGCCAACTTTCTAAGGCCAGAAATGCGCGCAGTGCCTGATAAGGCCGGTAAAGTTCAGTTTAATACAATAATTGCAGAGAAAGTCGAAATGAGTAGAGTAGAAGCGGAAAATGAGTTGGACGCTCGTCTAAAAAATGTCGAATCACAACACTCGGCAGAGATTTCCAAATTGACTACCGAATTAAATACGATTCATCAAGAGAAAATCGAGTTAGAAAAGAAACTTAAGAATGTGCAAAGTGATTTACAAAAAACTAAAGTGCAGGTACCATCACAGCCGCTTTCAGGTGATATGAGAGGTGTTACCGAGCGTCGACCTGAAGAAAAAGCAGTGAGGGGAAAGTCGAGTACCCCCGTTTATCGAGGCCCGGTGAGGCGCTCGCAAGGAAAGATTATGAGTAAGAAGACCATCAAGCAGGCCAAAGGCATTATTGAGGAATACAATGATTATCGTTTCAAAATGCTGGAGGTACACGAGCAGTTTTTGCAAATGCAAAGTGACGCTAATCGACTGTTCGAGCGTATGGTTTTTGATGATAATCCGTCAGTTATTTCATCAGAGCCTGAGATAGAATATAGTCCGATTGAATATTCTGAGAATGTTCAAGAGGCCTTTGAAAGGCCGACAATACCTAGTCAATCGGTGGCTTTCAACAAGATAGATAAGACTCAGCATTCCGTTCCGCCAATGGCTGATCGAGTAACTTTAAAATCAGAAGAAAATAGTGCCAGTGGTTGGAAGAGCCCTGAACAAAAAGTTGAGAGTCATTCGGAGAAGAACGGTAGTCTTCTTTCGGCAATGTTTGAAACCGATCAGGAACAGCCAACAGTTTCTTCAAGTCCTTTTACTTTGCCGAAATTAAATAGTGAGAATAAAAAGTCTAGTCCATCAACAGATATTTCGGAAAAGGGAGTTTCCTCCAACGCTACTGAGATTCAAAGTTATCTGATTGCCACTATTGCTGAAAAAACAGGATTTCCACAGGAAATGATTGAGTCAGGAATGGACCTTGAGGAGGATCTTGCGGTAGATAGTATTAGACGAGTTGAAATTCTTGGAGCAGTGCAAGAAAAGTTTCCAAATGCTCCGACGATAGGACCTAGTCAATTGGGTGTATTGAAATCTGTCGGAGATATTGCTGATTTTTTGGCTGCAGATAGTGAAGGCCCTTCGACAATGGTTTCTAATGCAGCTACTCAAAGTATTGGTATAGGGGCTTCTCAGGTAGATTCAACGTCTGGAAATTCTAATAGCGGTATTGCTGACTTTTTAATGCAGACAATTGCCGATAAGACTGGCTTTCCTATGGAGATGATAACTTCCGATATGAAACTAGAGGAAGATCTCGCCGTAGATTCAATTCGCAGAGTAGAAATTTTAGGGGCAGTTCAGGAAAAGTTTCCGGAGGCGCCCACAGTGGGTCCAGAGCAATTGGGAGTCTTGCAAAGCATAGAGGACATTGTGGGCTATCTTGATAAAGACGCAGAAGCTAATCAACCCACAGTTCCGACAGCAATAGCTATTGATGCTTCAAATGTTGGAATGGCTAGTGATATTCTGAAGGGCTTACTCGATGTGATCAGCGATAAGACAGGCTTCCCCTTGGAAATGTTAACTCCCGATATGGATTTAGAAAGTGATCTCGCAGTAGATAGCATTCGTCGAGTAGAAATATTAGGTGCGATCCAAGAAAGATTTCCTCAGGCTCCAACCGTCGGACCTGGCGAAATGGGTGTCTTGAAAACTATTGAAGATCTCGCTCGACATTTAGGTGGGGCTATAGATGATGTGATTGCCTTAAGTGAGAAAAAAAAAAGACAGTTGGTATAAGTCAGTCGGATACAGACCAGATAGTCAACGGTACCAAGCACATACAACTGCGACAAAATAAGATAGGTCGTTTTGTTTCTCAACTACGACGTCTGTCACCAGTAAGGGAGAATGACTTAAAGCCCTTACCGGATGGCCCATATTTAATCGTCGATGACAATTCGGAAGCCGGTGTGTATGTTCAACGGAGTTTGAAGGCTGAGGGTTTGCAAGTTCGATTATTAGTTCTGGAGGAAGGTCATTCAGAACCAATTTTCGACAAAGATATTATTCGATATAGTACTCTCAAGCAATTAGATGAATTGATTGATCGATCCGATTATCAAACTGTAATTCATCTTGCAGGTTCGGGAATCACAAATAGTGTTTTATCTCAATCTAGTGAGGAATTAGCTAGATTACTAGATAGTCATATCTACTCAGCTTTTCGTGTTGCTCAGGAACTTATTAAATCCAAAGCAAGCGATAAGAACTTTTTTCAAGTAACTGCTCGTGGCGGTCGTTTCGGATTAGAGAGGAATGAGAAAGTATGGGAAGTGCAGGCTGGTCTAGGTGGATTTCTGCGCTGTTTTTCAAAAGAGCATCCGGAGATTCGGTGTCGCATCTTGGATTTTGAACCATACAGCAAAGAAGTTTCAGCTGAAGACCGAGCCGGGCATCTTCTTCTTGAGTTACGCCAAGATCACGGATTTGAAGAAGTTGGATATAGAGACGATGAGCGATGGACTCAAGTTCCTGTATTGGAGCATCCCAATCAGCCTCTAGAGGAGGATGCTTCGACGGATTTAGAACTCAAGCCAAACGATGTAGTGGTGGTGACTGGTGGTGCCCGAGGGATTACTGCCACAATGATTAGGGATCTAGGCTCTAAATTACCTTTGAAATTTGTTCTTTTGGGGCGTAGTCCACTTGAAGTTCCTGAATTAAAAGATTTTGATCTGCCATCGGGTCTTAATCAGAACGAGCTTAAAACTGAGATTTTTACTGCCATGCGAGCCAAAGGTACAAAGATTACACCTCGCGAGGTGGAAAGGTTGGCTAATAAGAAAGCTGCGATTGATGAAATCGAGGGACAGCTCAAGGCCCTTGTAGATAGTGGCTGCCAAGCGAAGTATTATAGTGTAGACGTTCAAGACGATGAAGCATTGAAAACTATTTTAAATCAGGTAACTAATGATTTGGGCCCTATCAGGGGTCTCATTCACGGAGCTGGCGTTTTACGCGATAAATTCATAGCTGATAAAACTCTAGATCAATTTCAGCAAGTGCTATCAACAAAAGTTCTTGGTCTAGCTCGTTTATTTGAAAATCTAGATCATGAGCAATTACGTCTAGTAGTTATGTTTTCGTCTGTTGCAGGCAAATTCGGAAATGTCGGTCAATCAGATTATGCAGTAGCTAATGAAATTCTGTCTCAATTTTGTCTCCAAAATCCCCTTTCAAATTGTAGATTTTTAGCGATTGACTGGGGTGCATTAGCTGGTGGAATGGTTACGCCTGAGTTAGCACGTAAATTCGAGGCAGAGGGTGTGGTTTTAATTCCACCCTCCGTCGGGGCCGACTTTTTCACTCATGAAATTTTGCATGGTACTCCACAAACAAGAGAAATCATTTTAGGCGGTAAACAGGGCCTTGAGCTGTCTCAAGGAGAAAATGGATCCCCCAAGCCACCGATGAGGGTTATGTTAAGTCTTGATCCTAAAGAGGAGCCGATTTTGAGAGATCATGTGTTAAAAGATCCTGTACTACCAATGGCGATGAGTCTTGAGTTTTTGGCTCAGGCAGCATCCGATATGTTCCCTAATCTCAGTTTGACTTCTATTAATGATCTAAAGGTGCACCATGGATTAAGTTTTCCAGATGGACCGGCTGAACTACACCTTGAGTGTGAAGACATATCCTTGAGTGATGTAGAGGGTCGAGCTGTTCGTATAAGAGCTTATGAAGTTTCAAAAGATAAGAAGATTTTAAGCTATGAGGCTACCGTGCGATTAGGCTTGAGCCATGCTACTCCGGAAGATCCACCCTCTGGGCTTGATAAAGATAGAATTAAAATCAATATCGATGATGCTTATGATCGTTACCTATTCCATGGTCCTAGTCTAAAATGTGTGAGGTCGATAGAGGGTATTAGTGGTAATGGTTTAGTGGCTACGATTAAAACTTCCGTTCCGAAAGATCTAGTTGTTGATTCGCCCTATTCTGATTGGCTCACAGATCCCAGAGTATTAGATGGTATGGCTCAATTAGGGCTTATCTGGTTAGGAGAAACTCAAGGCTGTATAGGTATTCCGCAGGAGCTTAAAGAATATGTTCAACTGCAACCCTTTGATGGTTCAGAAGTTCGTTGTTACTTAAAAATAGACGAACTAAATAAAGCAGCTTTTAGTACCAGTGTCGATTTCTGGTTTACCAATGATGATGAAGATGTCTTGGCATACGGCAGAGGTTGGAAAGCTATATTCAATGAAAGCTTTAATGCATTTACGACGGCCAGTAAGCGCCAAGGAAAGGAATAGATGAGTCGTGAACCGATAGCTATCATAGGGCGTAGTTGTTTATTCCCAAATGTTAATAGTCCTGCGGAGTTCTGGGAAGTGATCTCTAAGAATCAAGATCGTTTTCGAGAGGTTAGTAAAGAACGTTTGGGTATTAATCCTCAAGAAATCAAAGGCATGAAGGGCTCTTTTGATAAAACATATTCTACGCGTTGTTCATACATTGATCATAAGATATTTCTAGAATCATTCCGCGATAAATTAAATTTTATTGACGACTTGGATCCTTATTATCATTGGACGTTATGGATCTTGGGCCAAGCTTTGGATGACGCCAAACTTTCAGAGCGAACGAAGTTGAAATCTGGCCTAATTCTAGCGAATCTGACCTTTGCTCTTGAATCGGCTCAGGAGTGTCATGAAGATGCTATTGTAAAATGGCTAGATTCTCAAATAAACAGCCGTTCTCGTGAAACTCGCGATTCATTATCGATATACCATTTACATCAGAGTGCAAGACCTGCTGAGCTTGCAAGCTCATTTTTCGGTCTTGGTCTGAGTCCTTTTGCACTTGATGCAGCCTGTGCAAGTTCACTTTATGCTGTTGACTTAGCTTGTCAGTCACTATGGCGTGGAGATGCGGATGCAATGATTGCCATGGGTGTAAATCGTTCAGAGATGGTTGCATTACAAGTAGGTTTTTCACAATTGGGAGCTTATTCTGAGCAAGGTCAATGTTTGCCATTTGATCAATCTGCTGATGGACTTGTTGTAGGTGAAGGTGGTGGTGCTTTAGTATTGAAGAAGTTATCAAAAGCTCAAGCTGATGGAAACACAATCTATGGTTTGATTCGGGGTACAGGAACCAGTTGTGATGGACAGGACGGAGGACTTCTAGCACCTTCTCATGAAGGTCAAGTGAGAGCTTTGAGAGAAGCTTACCATACGAGCGGAGTAAGCCCAGCTGATGTCCGTTTTATTGAATGTCACGGAACGGCGACTGCCCGGGGAGACGCCACCGAAATCAATACTTTGAAAAAAGTCTTTTATGATTCGGAGAGAAAATTTAAGTTAGGGATTGGATCGGTAAAATCGAATTTTGGACATTGTTTAAGTGCAGCCGGAATGGCAAGTCTAATGAAAATGTTGCAGTCGATTGAGCATGGTGTGGCGCCGGCCACTAAATTTATTAATCCAGGACCGGGGGTAGTTGATAATCAAGATTGGCTCGAACTAGTTTCCGATAAAACTCAACTAGAAACTTCTGAAAGTTTACTTGTTGGAGTTAATGGATTTGGCTTCGGTGGTACGAATGCTCACATTATACTACAGGAATATCGTGCCAATGAATGGTTACAGAAAAGTTATCCAAATGAGCCGTATAAGAGCAATAAAATTGCTATAGTGGGAGCTGAGGTTGAGGCGGGTCAATGGCGAAGTTGGCAGGAAGTACTAGCTTACTTGCAAGGAAAGAAAATTATTCCCGAACCTACTAATAGGTGGCCAGAAAATTTAAAGGCTGATATCCCGGATTCGCAATTTCTTCGAGATCGACAGATTGGCCTGGGACGTTTTAGAATTTCACCCAAAGAAATGGAACGCTTGCTACCTCAGCAGTTGCTGATGCTAGAGCTTAGTGACCTATGTTTACGAAATTTGGATGGAGAGGACCTGGACTACGCCAAAACTGGTGTTTTAGTGGGCTTAAACTTTGCTCCAAATATTACAAATCATACTTTAAGATTCAAAGCCTCCAGGGCTTTGTCCAAGTTATTTGAACAATCGTCGAGTAAAGCTCTAGATGAAGAATCAAGAATTGAACTTTTAAGTGCCTATCGGGAGGCAATCTGTGAAGCAGTAAACTCAGATGATGTAGTTGGTGATATTCCTAATTTTCCGGCTAATCGAATCAATGCGGAGTTCAATCTACAGGCTCCCTCTTATGTCGTTTTTCAGGAAGATGGTGCTGGACTGAAGAGCCTGCAACTGGCTATAGAAACTATTCGTTCAGGTCGTGCTGCTAGCATGCTTGTTGGTGCTACTGATTTAACGCTCGATTTTAAGTCATATTTGGCAGGAGACCCAGTTAGAGCTGAAGACTTAAATTTGGAGGGTGGTGCCATGGTTCTGTTAGAGGACTATGATGTTGCCATTGCCAAAGGGCATAGGGTTCTTGCACTAATCGATGACTTGTCGATTCATGACCCCGAGTATATTTATGGCGATGACGAATTACCAGTACAGCAGAGGCCTTTCAATATGCTTGGTTATATGCGGTCTGCGCAAGGCCTATTTGATCTAGCAATGAGTTCTCGCTTGATGCATTCCGGCTACCGATTTATTGATAATCAATTAATTGTGAAATTGAGTAATCGATGCGAGTTAGCTAGTCTTAAACTCGTTAGTGAGGCTTTATTGGGTAGAAGGTATCATCTGACCATATCTGAATGTTCAAATGAACATCTTGAATGGAAAGATTCGGGTGAAATAATAAGTTCGGAGAGTTACTCCTTAAAGTTTTTTCAATCTAATAGTAAATCAAATCTTATAGAAAAACTTAAGAACGACAGCTACTCAACAAACGTTGGCTCGGGTGATTATAGACTCGCCATTCATGGGAAGACGGAAGATTTGGAATCATTGCGCATGCGCGCTATTGAATTATCAGAGAATCATAACGAAGATTTTAATGATCCGCGCGGAATTATACTGCGAATTGGTAAGAAAATAGATGAGAGTACTTTGGCTTTTGTTTACCCCGGTTTTGGGAACTTATACCCTCATATGGGGAAAGGTCTCTTGCATCAATTCCCTGGATTATTATCCAGAATAAGATCTAAGACGGCTCATATACGAACTCTGAGTTGTTTCGATCGCTTATGGTCCAATCAATGCGATTTATATGCTCTTAGTGTTTTTGAAATCAGTTTTGCTACTACTTTTTTTCAATGTTTGATGACAGATTTAGCTCAAAACTTTTTAGGCCTTAGACCAGCTCATGTAGTCGGCTTTAGTGGTGGTGAAATTAATTGTTTATCAGCTTTGGATGTTTGGAACATAGATAAGTATTACGATCGTGCATGTAAGGACAGAGTGTTTTCGCAAGTAGCTGCAGGCGAATTTGAGTGCTTGAAAAAGGTTGGGATTGATAGGCCAGATTGGGGCACTTTGTTGGTTACTGGCGATGAGATACAGACTCGAAAAGCTTTAGAGGGCCTTTCTAACTTACATCTTCTTATGGTTAACTCACCTGCGGAATGTATGATAGGTGGGAGTATTAAGCAGTTGCTAGAATTTGAGGATAAATCCTCCTTACATACAATTAGAGTTCCCATTCCTCAAGTTTATCATTCTGACCTCTTAGAGCCATGGCGTAAGGATCTTGAACATTTGTGGTCTCACTCTGTTTCGGCTCCTGAGAATGTAAAATTTTATTCGCATGCGCGAGCTAGAACTTATGCATTGAATCAACAAAGTGTTTCTAAAGCGATCACCAATACTTGCGTAGAAATGGTTCGCTTCGAGCCGATGGTTATAGAGTCTTATGCGCAGGGGGCTCGCGTATTTCTAGAACTTGGTCCGCAAGCAAGTGTTCTCAGACATATCAAAAGTAGTTTAGGCTCAAAATCAACAGATTGTCATTTTATTTCATTAAATACTAGAGAACGTGATGAAGCTCGACAATTCTTCTTTGGATTGGGTCAAATTGCTGTCCTAGGATTTGATTTGCCATTCGCTAAATTCCTGCCCATTGCTGAGAAGAAGATTATGGACCGTAGGCACTCGAGGGTAGTGGTTCAAATTCCAGCTGGTGGTAAAATTGCGAGTTGGGATACAAGTGAGTTCGTAAACCTGTTTCATGAAAAGACCCATCAAGATGTTCGGGCCTTTCACAAATCATCTAAATCTGATGACAAAAGTGTAAGAATTCCAAACTCTGTCAGGAGATTAAAGAAACACAAGCGATCCGCGAAAGTTACGCAGGAGTTAACTATGAGTCAAAACGATGTAAAAAGTGATAAATCTAATCTTTTAGAGGAGCACTTGCAGGTTCAGCAAAGGGTAGCTCAAATCCATTCTAAAATGTTGCAGGAGATGCAGAATAGTCTGGCCGTTCAGGAAGCATTATTAGATGCAGGCGGTAAAATATCTGATTCAACTTCGGAGGTATCTTCGATCAATAAAAAGTCTCAACAAGTTGAAGAGATTCACGGGATGGACCCCTCTCATCCACTAGTAAAATTTGCACATTTAATCAAAGATAGTATGCCTCATGGTACGGTTTGCGAAGCATTTCCGCACGGTCGAGGGAATAATCCTGATGCGATTTTTGATCGTCAGGATTGCTTAAATTTTGGCGAGGGTCGCCTGGGTGATGTTTTCGGTCCTGAGTATGCGGTAGTTGATGAATATAAATATCGTACTAGATATCCTAGTCCACCTTATCTATTGGTTGATCGCGTAATGGCGATAGACGGAAAACTGCATGAGTTCAAGCCTTCAACAGTGGTTACTGAATTTGATGTAGCACCTGGCGATTGGTTTTTGGTAGATGGGCGCGTTCCCATTTGTGTTTGTATTGAGTCTGGGCAGGCTGACTTATTTCTAATCTCCTACGTAGGCATTGATCATAAAGTTGTTGGTGAAAGAGTATACCGCCTTCTAGGTGCCGACTTTACATTCTTCGATGAGTATCCTAAAGCACCTTGTACCTTACGCTATGAAATAAAAATTAACTCATATGTTCAACACGATGATACCTGGTTGTTCTTTTTTGAGGGTCATGGTTTTTCTAATGGTAAAAAGTTTATTCAATGGAAGAACGGGTGTGCGGGATATTTTACTCCTGAGGAGCTTTCGGCTAAGGGAGTCGTCCAAGTTCCTGATTTTGATGTTCCTTCAATTGAGTATCCTTTTATCCCAGTCAGAGATGTAAGACAAGGAGTGTTTGGCAGGAGTCAGTTGGAAGCATTAGTTAATGGTGATCTATTTTCTTGTTTTGGTAAGAGCCACGTAGTTCCTTTTAAGTCGGTGGATGATTGTGAAAAAACGTTTCCGCAATGGGCTAATCAGAACTTAAGAATGGTTGACGAGATTTCTATCGATAAGCGGGGTGGAAAACATGGATTGGGGTACATACAGGCTATTCTGAATCTTGATGACGACCATTGGTATTTTACAGCTCATTTTGCGACGGATCCGGTGATGCCTGGAACCTTAATGCTCGATGGCTGTTTACAAGTATTAGAGTTCTATTTATTGTATCTCGGTTTCGGTTTTCAAGCGAGAGGCGGACGTTTTCAACCGGTCATAGGGGAAGAAATTAAGGTGAAATGTCGTGGACAGGTTATTCCTGGAATGAAGGATTTAAAGTATTATCTTCATGTGAAAAACATTGAACCAGGCTCTAGGCCTAAAGTCTATGCTGATGCATTGATTACGTCCGATGGAAAAGAGGTAGTACACATAGAGAATCTCGCGGTAGAAATTGTCTATGACGGTTTGCCAGTGCTTCCTGCTCCAGGTGAACAGGCTTACGATTTTAATGGTCGAGCAGTTCATACAAATGAGACTCAATTGATCGAGCTAACGGTAGGAAAACCAAGTCGTTACTTCGGCTCTCATTACGATATTTTTGATCGACAGAGACAGATTTCTCGGATGCCAAATCCCCCCTACGATTGTATTACAAGAGTTTTGGAGGTGGAAGGAAAACTGCGTGAAGTCAAGCCTGGGAACCGGATGGTTAACGAATTTGATATGGCTCGGGATGATTGGTACTTTCGCTACAATCATGGAATAATGCCTTTTTGTGTCTTAAATGAAGTTGTATTACAACCTTGTGGACTTCTGCCCCAATTATTGGAACTAGATGCAATGGGCTCGAGCGACCGATTTATTCGAAACCTTGGTGGTCGCATGATTACTCATCAGGACTTACCAGCTCAGGATGGTGTCATTAGAGCAGAAGTGATTCTTAAAGAAGTTGTCAACACTCCCACTACCTTTATGGTTAAGTATGATGGTAAGTATCATTTACAGGACGGTAGTCTATTAGCGGAGGGACGAGATCTTCATTTTGGATTCTTCTCCCAGGAAGAGCTCGCTGGAAGTCCAGGTCTCACTTGGAAGCAGCAGGATAAAAATCAATTTGATCTTAATAACCAAGCGTCAGAAAGGCTTAGTGGAGAGCAACTTCCACTTCCTGACCAAATTGGTGAGAATGCTTTATTGCCGAAATTTCCAGGATTATTTTTTGATCGAATCGTTGAGTTTCTACCTTCTGGAGGTAAATTTGCCAAGGGCTTATTACGAGTTGAGAAATTAGTGGATCCCGAAGAGTGGATTTTTTATTCTCATTTTTATATGGATCCGGTAGTACCCGGTAGCTACTCATTGGATGCTGTCACCCAAGTCTTGCAATATTACATTCTTCTTCGGGAGGAATTTCAGTCAGAGAGGAAATTAGCTGGTCCAGGATACTTTAGAACGAATCACGGTCACTGGATGAATTGGCAGTATCGCGGACAAATACTTCAGCACAATGAGAAAATAGTTTATGAAGTTGAGATTCAGGATGAAGGCCCGGGGTGGGTAATGGGTGCAGCAAGAGTTTACGTGGATAATAAATTCATCTACGAGTTGTCTGATACATTGATTCAGCTCCACCGCAATTAAATACCGCAAGAAGAATTTACGCGCATTACAACTTTGTTACCAGGTGGTTCATACTCTAGTTGATTGAAAGATATAAGTCTAGCAATCGAGATGCCGCGTCCATGGTTTTGATCTATTTGCCCAGGCTCAATTGTCATATATTTGGTGAAGTCAAAACCTCGGCCTTGATCAATAACGGTAAATTGGACTGTTTGATCGAGGCGCTCAGCATACACTGTTACAAATTTATTTTTATATTTAGTTAATCTCTGTCTTTTTTGGAGTTCTTGCTGCCAAGTGTTATTTGCCTGATGCATAGTTTTCTCCTCATATGAAAGTTCAAGATTACCGTGCTCTATAGCGTTAACGAGAATTTCCGTCAAACCCATCGCAACTTTGTTGGGATCTTGACACATGAAAGACAAAGTCTTTGCTATTTCGTAAGCTTGAGGAATGGTTTGAAGTGTCATAGTTGCCTTATCAAAATTTTTCATAGAATCTTGGAAATCTTCAATAGAATCGCATAAACGATGGAAGACATTCGTCAATTTGAGGGCCGATAAAATAACGAGTTTAAATTGCCATTCGCTGTGGTCTGACTGAATAATTTGGAATGCGCCTTTTCTTATTGCTTCTAATTGGGACTCATGGTCAGTCCGTAAATCTGCCATAATCACAGGGATCGATTCGGTTCGACTTCTGCGCTTTAAAGTTACTAGGTTCTTCAAGCCTATTTCATCTAGTGCTAATAGAACTAGTTGAAACCCCTTGTTTTCAATTTGTGATTGGTAAGATTTTAAGTCAGTGGAATTCGTAACTTTTATTTTCAGTTCTTCAGTAACTGCTTTTAATTTCAAAAGAGTTTTTTCAGTGAGACCAACTGCGAGTAGTTTGGTCTCTTGCCCACTTAAATTCATAGATAGATTATAGCAAAGCGAAGGAGGACTTTTTGTTATTGCTAGGAGCCTATCTTCATATTTCCTATTTGATCATTGATAAGTTTTTGATTATTCATATAGATTTCGCGATCAAGTATGCTTCTGCTTGCTGAAATACATTTTGAAGCTTTCTGTAAATTTTCTAAATTCGTGGGTTTTATTTCGCTTAGTGCTACAGAGAAATCGTTTAAGGTTTCTGCACACATTCTTTTAGATCCAGGAAAAGTTTTCTCGATCATGTCTAAGTTCTTAGTTTTAGATATAATATCCATCTCATATAAGCGGTTTACCCAAGGTTCTAATGTGTTGACAGTGTCTGTAGGTGAATGAACTTCCCCTTGCGGGGTATTGTTCTTTAAAGTTAATTGCCATGCTTGAAACAATCCCCTCAAAACTTCTATCCACAGGGGCATGATGCCGGATTTTTGTACCGTCGTAGTGATAAGATCAGCGGAAAGAATCTCAATTACCTGCTGGTTTGAGTGAACAAATTCTTGTCTTCTATTAAGCTTTAATTTTGTGGTGCAATTGCTGCTGGAACGCCGACTAAATGTTGAGTCTAAGGTCATAAGGTAGTAACCAAGTGATGTGACCCCCTGCTATCTGTGTGGGCTGGGTTCAAATCAATTCTAATGAAAATGAAAGTCACGAATAGAGTCTGAACGTCCCAACGAATTGATGATAGGATTAACCACAGGTTTCTCTTCATCCGAAGGCTTGAGGTCACATTCTGGTGTGTAAGTAGCATAATCAGCACCGTCAATTACTACGTAATACCACGGTTCATTTACCGGTGTGTTGTTATTCACAGCTTCCTGATACCACTCATCGCCTCCCATGAACCATGGGTCAATATCAACGATCATTCCGCGGAACTTCCCATCTCGATGGCAAACTATCTGCGTGACGGTATATTTACACTTCTGAACTTTCAAAAAATCTCCTGTTCCATTTTAGAATATTCCATTTTGAGGTCAAAAAACAAGTCCAAGAACAAACTATTTAAATCTCAGAAGTATAAGCTGCCTCTGTGTTTGCGTCTCTGCGGACCTCTGCTGCGACCGCGCTATGGTAACTTTTATGTTGACTTTTATTTTCAAATAACAATTCCGCTGCGCTGCTCAAACCTATACTTAGAAATCCTATCGTGTATATGCCAATGAATGGTACTAGAAAAAAATGTGTACTTGGTGAATGTACCAAAATAATCAAACCGAAAAGCCCCAATGAGATTTCGATTAAAAACCATAGATTAAAGCCTGTCTTATAATATTTGGTTTTGTTTCCCCTCTTCGGTGTTCTGATAAAAGGTGAAGTTTTCCCAACCAAAGCCTCTAGAACACCTCGGCTGTTATTTACTGCCAATCCGCAGCCTAGAGAAATCATGAGTGGATAGAAAAATAATGGAAGCTTTTTATTTAATGTCTTTTGCGAAAATTTATACAGATAACTTGGGCCTGCACAAGCTACTAGTATAAGTACAAATAAAAACTGGAGTTGGGGCCAGTGCAAGTCAATTTTGTAAGAAAGAATAAAGCATCCAATTAAAAAATTTATTAATAAAATTGGATGTATCAGGTAATGTGTGAGGTGGAAGGTAGCTTCTATTTTAAGCCTTAAAGAATTGTTCGATCGAAGTATTGTGAGTAGTATTTTTTTTGCAGTTTGAATGGACCCTTTGGCCCAACGAAACTGTTGTGATTTGAAGGCTATAACTGACGGAGGTATCTCCGATAGACATGGTAGATTAATTTCGTAAGCTAGTTTCCATCCCGCTAGTTGAGCTCGATAAGAAAGGTCTAAATCTTCTGTCAATGTGTCTGCTTGCCATCCACCTGCATTTTCAATACATTTGCGCCTCCATATTCCCGCGGTCCCATTAAAATTCATAAAATAGCAGTTCCATACTCTAGCGGGCTGCTCAATTGCAAAATGACCATCCATTCCTATCGCTTGGAATCTAGTCCAAATATTTTCATTTTCGTTAATATATGACCAACGACCTTGCAACAAGCCCACGGTCTCATCATTTACTAAATAAGTGGTAGCCTTTACTAAGAAATCACGAGGAGGTCGAAAATCTGCGTCAAATATTGCGATATATTCAGCAGATTCTAGACTCATACCATATTTTAGAGCTCCTGCCTTAAAACCCTCACGATTTGTTCTCACGATATGTTTGAAGATTGCATTATGGATTGGATCGTTATTTTCTATCCAGTCATCTACAGCTTGAATCGTGTCATCATCACTGTCGTTTAATATTTGAACGATTAACTGACCCGGATATTCACATTCATTAATTGATTCAAGCAAGGCAAGTATCGAGTTCTGTTCGTTATATATGGGGAGTTGTACCAGTAATTTTGGATATGGCTTAGTTTTATTAATTTGATACAAATCACTATTGCTAAATTTTTTACCGTGCTTAAATCTATAGCAAGCAACATAGGCATTAATACCTACCAGGAGCAAATAGATACTGTTTACGCCGTATATACAAACTAACAGTAATTCCAATGATTTTGCTCTCTTTATATCTTATTTAACTTTCTGAAAGAAAGTCGCTAGGTCAGAAATGGATTCAATTTTTAATTGATCTGCATGTGCTTTACGCATGGTCAGTGTGTAAGTGTTATTAAACCCAAATGGCTCGAGCCAAATTAATTTCCATCGTTCATAGAACTGTTTTTTTACTTTCTCATAACTTTGTCTAGGATCTAAAATTACTGGTTTTTGTAAAATGTTGACGAGGCCAGTGCCCGTGTATTCACTATATATATCTAAGTCTCCCGCCTTTAATGCTTGTAGGCAGATCATTGTTCCTCCAAGGTTAAATTTACGCTCTACCGGATAAGCTAATTTAGTTTCAATCCACTGGGCCATAATTTCCGCTAAGATATTTTGCTCGGTGAAGCTTTTGGAGCCAATTCGAATCGGACGGATGTCAATTAAATTGAATTGTTGAGTTGTTTCAACGCCTTCTTGATTTAGGAATTGGCGAGCTATATTCTCTATGCTCAAAGGATTATCTTTGCGAACAGCTAAATAATTCATTTTTTGCATTCGACTTGCTGAAATTTTACCACCTAACTGAGTGAGCATCTCCTGAAGTCTTGGATATTCTTGAAGAGTTGGTTCTCTGATTAAAGGAGCTGCATAATAAGGGGGGAAAAATTTTTTATCGTCTTCCAAGATGGTTAGATCAAATGCATCAATACGTCCGTCAGTACCATAGCCACATATGAGATCGACATTTCCGTCCCTACAGGCTTTATACATCAGTGAGGCGTCTAGATGTTTAGGTGAATGATCTAATTTGAATCCATAATGTTTCAGTAATCCAGGAAGTCCGTCAGGCCTAACCAGAAATTCTGATTCAAATCCTGATCTAATAACCAAGTTGTCCGCATCTTCACTGTAGAAATTCTTTAAGAGCAGTATCGATAAGCATAATATTAACGAGCTGATAAGGGTTAATTTGAGCATTTTACTTTGGATGCTAGTACTCAATAACCTTTGTATCAAATTTAACAGCCAGTCAGCTAGCAGAGCCATCAGAGCTGCTGGAACTGCTCCGGCAAGAATATACTCGTCTCTAACTGTTCGTATTCCCGAAAAAATTAAGTCCCCCAGTCCACCTGCTCCAATTAAACTGACTAAAGTCGCCATACCGATTGTCCAAACAGTACTAATTCTTATTCCCACCATCACGGTGGGTAATGCCAAGGGGATTTCTACTTTTCTCAGAACAGAACCAGGAGTCATACCCATGGCTTGAGCCACCTCGACAAGAGCAGGGTCCACCTGTTTAATACCCACATAGGTATTTTGTACAATTGGTAATAAAGCATAAATGACGAGTGCTACAATACCTGGTAGAACTCCGATTGTACTTAATCCAGCCATTTTCAACATAACCATAACTAAAGCTATCAAGGCTAGCGAGGGTACAGTTTGTGTTACATTCAATAATCCTAGACAGCTATTTATCAAAATTTTATTTTTGAAGCGCGAAAGTAAAAGTCCGATCGGAACAGCTATTGTTATAGCTATAAGCATGGAAATCACAGTAAGTTTAAGATGCTGTCCACTTAGTAACAGGACTTTTTGGCCCAAATCAGTATTAAACCAATTCATGGTTTCCATCTTCTTAACATATCAGTTACTGCATTAAAGATTTGATCGCGACTGATTGATCCTAGAAAATTATCATCGTGAAAGATAAATACTTGATCTAATGTCTCAATAAGGATTCGGTTCAGTACTTTGTAGAAGCTTGTATCGTCTTGTAGGTGACTGTCATTATTTCTATCATAAATCGGATAATCCTTTGAGGTTTTTTTGCAAGGTGTCAATTCACATATTGTTTTAGTATGTAGCATAAGTTGAAAACCGTGCTGAGAGAAAAATTGGCGACTGAAGTCATCACTGAGCTTGTCGATTAAATCCCTAGGAGTTGACTGCCTCTCAATTTTACCTTCGTTCATTAGCAAAATTTTATCGCCTAATTTCACCGCCTCAAACAAATCATGAGTAACGAAAACAATAGTTTTCTGAATTTTCCTGCATAATTGTTTGAATTCTTCTTGAAGTTGTTCTCGAGTCATTGGATCAAGAGCACCAAATGGCTCATCCATTAATATGATGGGAGGATCTGCAGCCAGGGCTCGTGCAACCCCAACTCGCTGCCTTTGACCACCACTCAGTTGATTAGGCATTCTTTTAGAATAATCCTCGAATGGTAATTGGATTAAGTCCATTAAATAACGAATCCGTTGATCCGTTTCAGCCTTCGTCCATTGAAGTAACTTTGGAACTACCGATATATTTTGGTAAATATTCATGTGCGGGAAAAGGCCGATATGTTGAATGGCATATCCAATATGCCGACGCAACTGATACAGTGGATATGTATCTATTTTTTTACCAAAAAGTAGAATTTCACCGGCACTAGGCTCAATAAGACGATTTATTAGCTTCAAGGCTGTAGTTTTGCCACAGCCTGAGGTTCCTAGTAGTATCAGAATTTGTCCCGAATCAATTTCAAAATTGACATCATTTAATGCAACATGATTGTTTGCATAGGTTTTATAGACATTTTTGAATTGAATGGCAGGTGTATTTTTGTTTGCTAGAAACATTAAAATAAATCCATTAATTAGAAAAGAATACTAAACATAAGTTTAAGATCATAATCATTTCCGTATTGAGTATTTTCGAGTGAGTCATTGATACTGAAATGAGTTGCATAACTAATTTGTTCGCTGGGTTTATTCACAGATATACTCAGACTATGGGAAGACTCTCTCTGAGGATCCAAATCAGCGAAGTTAGTTTGTATGGCATAGCTGTTTGAGAGTGATTCTCTACCCTGTATAAATAATTTACTGGCCAATAGCTGATTATAAGTATTTTCGTCCAATGATTTACGAAAATGTAAATGAATGCGTGGTTGTGAATCGGAAATATTAATTTTTGGATTTGCAGAGATTAATTGGTTAGATTGTGAATCAATTTTAAAGATAGTTATGTTTTCAGTTAGACCAACTATTCGAGCCTCAATGAGTAAATTTGTTACGTGGTAGTCATTCGTCCATACCCGAGACTCGTATGGTATCTGAATTCCTTTATTTTGGAGTGTTTCAGCTAATTGTATTTCATATGTACTTGCATATCTTTGAGGATGATTCTGCCATTCTGGAAAAAAAATGTCGGTCTCAATTAGTTTTCCGCTTTCATTGAGATTTAGTTTGTTAATTTTTCTGAGAAGCTCGGCTCTATCTTCATGTTCTGAGATTGTAATACTTATTAAATATGCAAGAATATCCAATATATTAGATGGTGATAGCTGCTGAATTTCTGGAAAGAAGCTGAGATTTTTTAAATAGCGTGTAGCTAAAGCAGCTTTTCCCATAGGGAATTTACCAATTAAGAACCTACCTTGATGCCTGCTGGCGTCTCCTAGGTAAAACTCGAGATATTGGTTAAGATGACGGGTTCTCAGATTCAAATCTCCCAGCGGATATATACCTGCAAATTCGAAGGGGTAAGTATTCGTTTGTATATCTCGCCGAATAAATTTTGTATCGATTAATTCTCCGTCTTTCACAAGTTCCAATTGAAAGCCTTCGGGTCTCGTGCTTAGAAAGGTGTTGTCCGGCTCGACCACACCAATAAGAATCATTTGTTTACTTGAAGCATCTTCCTCTTCACCCAATACTTGGCATCCATACAAAGCGAGTAGAAAAATTACGATTAGGATTATTCTCAATAACGATAGCATTGCTTTAGTGTTCTTTAAGCGAGCGAGCAACTAAACCTAACCCACCAATTAATAGAACTAACATTATGATCAAAACATAAATGGGAACGGTCTTAAAATGTACATCTAAGGTCATTAAGACGCCGATAAAAATACACGTCAAACTACCAAGTGAAAGAATCCATCCAACCCAGGATTGCCCGTTGAAAAATAGCCAAAAAATTCCAAAGCATAGCGGAATTAGCGAAGCTCCAAACGCGGTAATCTGAACGCCTCCAAACATCATTTTCCAGGCCCAAAAACCCGAATGTACTACAATGTTGTTGGCTAACATGTAGCCACCTAACATAATCATGACTAGTCCTACTATGAATTCCCCGATTCCTCCGGACGTTCCGCCAGCACCTCTGAATTTTTTATGTTGATCCATTAATAACTCCTCACTATTGAAGCCGACGTTATCCTATACTATGTAGCATGTCATTCGCCATAACTCTGGCCCTGATTGCAGTATTTTGTTGGTCAACTGTAGCGACAGCATTTAAGTTATCGCTACAGGTTTTTCGGCCACTAGAACTTTTGGTATTTGCCAGTTTCTTTGCCTGTATATTTTTATGGTTTTGTTCCCTAGGCTCCTCGACTTCAAGATGGCGCACACAGTCTTGGGGCTCAAGTCGATTATTACTTGTAGCTTTAACAGGTCTAATAAATCCCTGTTTGTATTATTTTCTTCTATTTGGAGCATATGACCGTTTGTTGGCTCAGCAAGCATTGGCGTTAAACTATACTTGGCCGTTGGCCTTAGTAATGCTGGATAGCCTTGTTCGACGTCGTTTACCAAAGCCGAAGGTTTTAATCTGTCTTATTTTGGCATTTTTTGGCATTTTAATAAGTTCCGGAGCTTACTCACATTCTTTATTCGGCGTTGATTTATGGGGAGTAAGCTTGGCATTATCCTCTGCCGTAATATGGTCCATTTATTGGATTATGCAAACTAAAATACCTGGAGATGAACTAGTTAATTTAACTATCAGCTTTGGTATAGCTACTGTCTTAATGATTTTTATTCTACCTCTTCCAGAGCCTAGAAGCTTAACTGAATTAGTCTGGCCTGCCTATGTTGGAGTGATGGAGATGGCATTACCTTTTTATTGTTGGTCGATGGCAATGAGTCGTGTAAAGCATACAGTGGAGCTGGCATCCTTAGTCTATTTGAGCCCTGTTTTATCGACTATTTGGATTGCAGTGGTCCTGAGAGAACCTTTACAGTTAGATCTATTGATAGGCCTAGTTTTGATAATTTTGGCTTGCTTTTTCAGCTCAAAACTTCAATCTCAGGAAAGTGATGCACATAACTAAGTATCTCTAACTGACTCTCAAAGAATTCGCCAAATAGCTGAGGGCTTTCTGGCTTTAAGTAACGTAGATTTCGAGTTTTGGGATTAATTATTAAATAATCATACAGCCAGTCATCTATTTGCATTTGTAAACGTTCACATCGTAGAAATAATTGCGAAGGGTCGGTTGTCTTTAGAGTTTTACTAAGTAAATGAAGTTCAGTCCCATAACGCCTCACCAGATTAGCGTGTATTAAGATGATACCTTCGAGCATTCTTTGTAGAGTTAAACAGTCTAGAGTGATGCGGCAACGACCTAATCTGTGGGCCCATTCCCGTTGGTTCGCAGTCAAACCTGGTTGTTTGGGGAACATTGACACAAACTCTGCGTAGTTTTTGATGCTCGCGTTGTATATTTTCTGGGGTTCCGATATTTTTAGGTCAGTGGCGTAACCGACAGCGTGCCTCTCAATCCCTCCACTACCTATTTGCAGAATTACACACACGAAGTCGCAGTAGAGGATCCACGGATGCAGATCTACCAATCTAGCTAAACGCGCAAAACGGCTGTAATAATAATCCTGTGGTGACATATAACAGAATACGTAAACTCATGTCTAAGTGTGACAAGCATGGAGCTCTTAATAGCAACTCTTATGATATAACAACAAATTTGATGCCTTCAGCATATATATTGTCATTAACACTCATTAACTTCCGACTTCTTCAGAAATCCCTTGATCCATGATGATATCTTCTTCTTCTTCTTCTTGCTTTGCATCTGTGGATTGATCTACCTGATCATAATCGCACTCGATAGTGCCTAGTAAAATTGCTTTTTGATAATCGAATTCCTCTCGCGTTATCAATCCTTTGTCAAGCAACTCAGCAAACTTTAATATCTCGTCGGCCACAGGGAAATCCTGCTTGATCGGTCGAGTCCCCTTCAAGAACACAACGGCCATACCATCTGCGCAGTAGTTGTTCGATGAAGAGCGAAGGGTCATCCCCGGAATCTGCTGAGCATTTGAACTGATCCAGCTAGTTTCCTTGTGAATCTCAAGTTCCAGTATCCCGTCACCGCCCAACTTGACGCATTGAAATTTGAGATCATCGACTGCTTTGTTTCTGTCACGATGACTTTTCGAAGAACTAATTCTCCCAAGTACTCTATAGTTTTGATTTCCGTGAACTTTCTTATCTTTAGTGCAGACAATAGCCTCGACATTGTCTTTTAGCTCTTGGAACCGATCTTTTGAGATCGGGATCGACGGAAGGAAGAATTCAACACATTCTTTACAGAGGATATCGCCAGACAATCCACACTCAATTCTGGTACGACCTATGAAATCAAAGGTCATACCACAGTTGGTGCAGTTATCCGGTCCCCTGTCAGCATAGCGACGGCGAGCATACTGTAAGCCA
>CAZRWM010000029.1:0-23141 GCA_964603885.1 uncultured bacterium | reverse complement strand
CAGAATTGAGCGATCTCCTTGATGGGATTATAGCTAGACGCTACAACATGGTTACGGACTTGGGTAAAGTTCTTGATCCACTAGCAGATTCAATTTCTCGCCTTAGTATGTTTTTAGCATTTTTTCAAATGGGTCATGCCAACATTTGGATGATATTAATATTCTTCTATCGTGACTCGCTTGTTTCTACATTAAGAATCGTAGCTGCTAGCCGTTCACTTATTTTATCTGCGCGAAATAGTGGGAAAGTAAAAGCAGTGGTTCAAGCCATATCTGTATTTGGAGTTATTCTGACTCTTATCGCGACGGAATATTCGATCTCACTATACTTCGCAGCTGACCAGATAATCCTGGTATTTATGAGCCTGGCCGTCATAATCACCCTCTACTCTTTGTGGGATTATCTATACTCTAATCGACCCATTCTTTCAGAATTGCTTACGTGAGCTCCGTTGATGATTGAAGTTTGAATTTTGCATTCATCTTTCGTCGCCTTAACCTACGATCTCTTCGCTTCTCTAATAAACTTCTGAAAAAGAAAAAAGCTACTGGGCCCAAAATTGTTGCTACTATCAAGCTACCTAATGTCATAGGCATTAATATTTCAAGACCTAGACTAGTAACATCATCGAGATTTCTAAGTTGCGAAGTCTTGTCATAAAATTCTGCATAGTTAAGCACGGAATAGTTACTGAAGACCGTTCCAACGACATACTCGGTGTAATAAATAGGAATAAAGGTTATCGGATTTGTCCACCATACCCCAATCAAGCTAGCTATTTTATTTGCACCAATCAAAAAAGCCACTGGCAGCGCCAGTAAAGATTGAACCCCCATGCAGGGCAAACAGCCTGCCGCAATACCTATAGACAAGCCTAGAGCCACTCTGTGAGGTGTATCTTTAATCCTCAACAACTGGAGATATTTAAGCCTAATCGCACGGAACAATTTCATAGAAACGCAGATTCCAATATCTACATAAATTTGGTGAAATACAAGGATAGTCCCATAACTTGATCTTCAGCAAGAAATTTAAACTAATTATTTAAATGCAACCCTTGAAGATGCGAAAAGGTGCTAAGGAAGGCATCACGGTGGCCAGAAGAACTAAACTGATACAAACCTTCTTTAATAGAGAACACTTTATCAGCAATCTGACTATTCTGATGACTTAGAAAAAATAAATTCATAGATTCAAGACGTTTTTCAACGCTCTCGGGCCATTCAATAGAATCCATACTCTTTATATAATGCCCCTTAGATCTCATTCGAAACAATAAATCCAGCATAGATTTACATTGATCTTCCGTAAAATCTTCGGCAAAATACTCATCCCAAAAATCCTGTAATTCCATCCGATCTGCTTTGTTTAGATCAAGATTGTAAAAAAAGTTCTCATCTGCCACCTCGTATGGAACCGAAAGGTTTGCATCGATATTAATTTCTCGATCTCGAACTCTGTCAAATAAACCCTTCTTAAACTCATACCAGCTTTGTGCTGTAGCCTGCTTTTTTTCTAATGTTCCAGTTTTCTGCTTCCATGCCTTTTTGGCCAGGTAATACCTTTTGTAGAGTTTCGCCGCATCTTTGTGTACAGTCACATATCTTGTACTCTCTAGAAATTGCCTAATTACAGTATCTCGGGATTCTGGATGATCATTAACGAATTTTTTTAGGAAGTCTATGTAATGAAGTGGCTTATGCCTCAACATGGTTTCAAATAACTTATCAAAAGGATTTATCAAACCGCTCTTAAAGAGTAAGCGAAAGGTCAAAGATGATATAACACCCTCTGTCTTAAGCATGTCCTCAGCTGAATCTAAGTCACCATCTAGGATACTACCATCGGCAGTAAAACCAAGCTTATTGTGCTTAGCTAAAATCAGTCGCTTCCTCTTGAACCCTCTTATGAAAGATCGCAATTCATCCGTTAGATCAGGAGAGTCAATGAGTTCATCAGACACCTCATTAGAGTATTCCTCTAACGCCACAAGCTCCATGGCTTCAGCAGTGCCTTCGATGAAGGCTAAAAATTCATCAGTAACTCGGTCTGCGGCATGCCCATTTCGAGAGTATGAGCGAGCCTTCATTTCAATCATTTTTGAGCCGTATAAATCTCCCATCAAACCATGAAATAATTCATGAGCTACAAGAGGAGCCAGATACCTCTGATTGTAAAAATCTATTGGCTTCATTATAGATCTGCCAATTTTCATTGGAGCCATGACCAGCAAGGAATCACTGCGGATTCGTCGCCCGTCGTTATCGCTCGCCAATATCCTGAAGTTACTGGCAACTGCAGGTCCACCCAGACCCATATCAGATCCTACATAAACTAGAAAGGGTGTGTCAGGGTCATCAGCACTAACCTTCATATTCATCTTTATCGCCCGAGATCTCGCCTGACGTCTTAAGTCGAATACTTTTTGTATCATTGCTGAGTTACCAAATTTTTCCCTCCAATCAGAAAGCTCGATTGTAAGTGGGAGGATACGAAAGGAAAAAACCTTCTGCTCGTTGACTAGCACTTTCCGTATATTACGCGGCAACGCTGGCATTTCGGTATCGATTAGTTCAGCTTCCACGAAAACCAATTCAGTAGCCGCTTTTTCAACAACAAAGCAGCTTAATAAAACTATGATACGAAAAAAGAAAGACATAATTAGTGCGTGGCTATTCCCTATTAGACTACGGATTAGTTCACAATTAGTTTCATCTGGACAAAAACAGATTCTCTCTAGATTTGGCCTTTAAGTAAGAACTTTCGAAAGGCGTTTAAGTATTTTTTATGCTTCTTTGCATAACTGCCACTCTCTGGTTTAGTAGCCAAAATTTCTCGAGAGATCCTCAATGCCTCCGTGTATTCCCGTCTGGCAAAATGAACTGCTGCTAAAGTATCCAAAATACCTATCTTGCGATTAGATAGCTTAACTGCTTTTAGAGCATACTCTAATGCCTTATCAAGATCGGTTTTAGTTTTCGAAGCATTCCACGCATACCCGTTATAAGCAGATACTGAACCGTACTTATCAATCGCCGCTTGAAACACTGCTAATCTCTTTTCAGGTTGCTTGGTCTTACGAAATAGTCTTGCAAGCCATCGTACGGCATCCATGTACTGATTCTCATTAGTCGCACTATCCCAGGCTACCTTCAAATATAGTCTAGCCATCGTATAATTCTTTTTTTTGCTGTAAATGACGCCACGCATTAACTTCAAGTCGAAGGAATACTTAGCATAACTAGGATGCGCAGAGTAAGAGCGAATCGCATTCAGAACGTCATCCCAAAGACCCATATCAAACTGTTTTTCAATAATCTTGTACCGAATTGCAGGGCGCCTCGATTTTTTTGCTTGTGAAAGCTCTTCCTCAAGTACTTCGAAAACATCTCGTTGAGATAAATTCGAATTAATAAGCTCTAAAAATGAATCCGGTGCTAGAAAGCCCACCAAACGATCAATTTCTTGTCCTAACGAGTTGTAAAAAATAGTTGTCGGAAAGCCTCTACCTTTTATCGACTTAAAGTATTCCGATCCTTCTGATTTATCATCGCCATCGACGGAAACCAGATGATACTCCAACATTTTTTGTCTTACTCTCGCATCTATGAAAACTTCATCTTTCAGCTTGTGACAATAACCACACCAGCTAGCATGAACAAAAACTAGCGTTGGCTTTCCATCCTTTAATGCTGCACTAAATTCGTCGTTTAATGGTAGCTCACCCCATGGCAAATCTGTCGCAAAATTTTTAAAACTTAAGCAAGTAATTAGGGTTAAGATAGCTAGGCATCGGCTCATATTCATAATGTCTCCTAATTGTTACCCCACTTAGAAAAGGTCTTGAAGAAAAGAGCGTAATTTCTTTTTTACTTGCTGTTTAACCTTTTCAGACTTTTTTTGTTTAATATCAACAACCGCGGAGGTCTCCGTAGGCTGCGAACTGTTAGATTCGCTTTTCTTTTCGTCGGAAGTCGAGAGCTTGAGCACCTCATTTATTAATGATTTACTCTTTTTCTTAAGCTTATTTTTTAATCTAGTCGCGGCTCGCTTTGCTGCTTTCTTAGCAGCCAATTCCACTTTCTTTGGATCAATATTTCTACCGATTCTTTGAATTATTTTTTGTTTCAAAATATCTATTTGAGATGTACTAATGGGGGCAGTCAGAGGACCCTCCATTTTGACCACTAATTCTAGATCCTCCTCATAGGAGTCTTTTAGTAAGGGAAACTTCTGCTTGAGAATCTGACTGGTAGCCAATAATTCGAGCTCTGTGCTGCAATATCCTGAGGCTCGAAACTCATCGGGTAAATCCAAAAAAATTGGTTTGGAAGTCTTTAAAGTGAAACGTCTCTGCTGCTCAATTAATTCGAGGCTTTGAATCTGCAGTCTTGTATTTTCAAAGTGAAATACTTGGGGCGTAGTATCTAAGAATTCACTCGTTTTATTGGTTGCATCCTTCCAGCTTTCTTGCTCTTGTGTAGCAACCTTACGTAAAAATCCATTTTTTAGACTTTTCTTCAGCGAGCCAAGCGCCTCAACTATAGTTTTATGATAAGTATATTTTGGACTCAATACGTTAAAAGTACCCGCCACTTTGAGCGGATAGAAATGTACTGGATTTTTAGTATGCTCGATTACGTTAATCTTAGCATTCAGTTTGCCATCAAAATGGCCCTTCATGCTCGGAGCAAATGCAGCTACTAGCTGATTAATATTAATACCTTTCAGCCTGGCATTAGCCTGTACTGATTCAATCGATGAAGTATTTCCCGTGAAAGTAGACTCTACCCTACCATCAAATAAATCAAAATTAGTTTTTCTCGAACCAAAGTTTCCATCAGTATCAATGTACGAGAAAGACTCCAAATTACTTATAGATACAGGCGATTTAGAATCACTTATTTGGAAATTAAACAATTTTGAGCCTACTTCCAAATCGAAGTTTTTTGCATTCAAACGACCCACTAAATTTAATTTACTTCTTAATTTGTATCGATCGATAATGGGGTTGTTAATTAAGTCGTCCAAATCAAATAAGCCAGAAAGTCGTAACTCAGGAAGAAGAAATTTTTCGTTTACCACGCTCGTTCCAAACAACTTTATATTCGTTAAACCAGATTTTAATGATGTTAAATTAAGTGCAAAATCAGCCTGGGGGACGATGTAGCCAGAAAGCTGCAGAGTAGATTCTGGTAGATCTAAGTTCATTGAAGGATTCAATTCAGAAATTAATAATTTCTCAAAATTAAGTTTCCCTTTCATGTTAGAAAGCATTTTATATATGTCACGATTAAAATCGGAAGACAGGTTTACATTTAGTTCTCCACCGGCCACACTGACTCCAGAGGACCGGAAGCTCACAGCACCATTTCTAAATTCAATTTTTCCTTTCGGTATTTTGGTTTCTGCAAATACCCGAGGATTTCGTATTATGGGGTTCACATGCATAGAATCTAGAAAGACTACAGATCTCAAACTACCAATCGGGTCAGTAAATCGAAAAAGACCCGAACCATTTACAGAACCGTTACGAGCAATATCAACGGAAAATTTACTGAATTCAAAGTTCTCATGATCCATCTGACCAGCGATATGAAAATCTGCATTTCCAAGTTCGAAACTATCATGTCTATGTTTTTGAACCTTACCATGAATCTCATAATCCAAACCGAAGTGCTGCGTTAGCATTAGTTGAGCTTGCCAGTGAGCCACACCATTGTGTTCAGGCATAAACAATGCCACAGGAAGATCTCTACTTGCTATTCGTAATTGCCCAGATTTTGTCTTTAATGAAAAACCTCCATCAACCTCCAAAAGCGAAAGATCACCCTCATCCCTGGGAGTAGATAGAGACATTTTGCGTACCTCAACAATATCGGTACTTATAATCATAGATAATTGCCCTTTGAACTCCTGATTCTCTAGAGCTTGGGTAACTACTTTATCTGCAGCCAGATCTACTGAATATTCATTGGGCCAAAGCCAGTAACCATTCAGTGGTCTTACAGTCCATTTCGAACGACCTTTGGCGGTAAAAATATCAAAATTCATTAAACTCTGAATTTGTGACCCATTCCAATAACCCTCTAGATTTGAAATCTTTTTGGAATCATCAATTAAAATATGATCTGACTTGATTTTCAAATTCGGAGTAATCTTAGCGTCTGTCAATCTTAGATCTCCACCAATCGCAACCAAGCCAGCAATCTTTTGAACCTTCGTACCTGGAGGACTTAATTGTTTATAAACATCTAAGACAACCCCAGCCTCAACTTCACATCTATCAATTTGAAGTTCGGTAATACCACTCGACCAATCATAAAAAGCACTTGATTGAAATTTGGCGATACCAGGTCCCTCTATAATCAAGTTTTGCACATTTATTTTGCGGTCAACTACTTTTCCATCAAATTTGAAGTTGAAAGTTTTCTGGCCCTGCACAAAAAATTGAGCATCCTCTGCCCAAAATGAGTCAATTTGAAAAGGTTTTGCGTTTGTAGATTTGGATACAATACTCAAGCGACGAGGATTCGTAGACGGACTTGCTCTAGTAAAACTCAGATTCTGAAAATTCCATTGATCGCCATTTTTCTCTGCGAAAATCTTCAGAGCCTTTATATCTAGTGAGGTGAACCTTAAATTCGAATAAATTAGATCGGACAAACTTAACTTCAAACTCAATTGACCAATCTCAAAAACGCGCTGGCCTTTTAATGTGGACACTCTCAAACCTTTGGCATAAATCGTACCTAAGCCACCGATCTCTAATTCTTCCAGCGCACATTGCCCCTGAATCCGTTTTTCAACTTCATGCAGTAGCATTCGACGCAGTTCCCCTGGATCTAAACTTTTTATGTAACTATATAAAAACACCCCAAAAAGAATAATGAGAGATGTCGTACCGAGCAGAACCTTTTTCATGAGAACAAATTAATAGTTATCTTTCCTGAATTTGTTCATCCTATCAGTATTCGCAAGCCAGTCAAAGGAAAGCTTACGAAATAAGTATTTTTCCAGCTTCAATTAGTGTCGAATCTTGTAGCAATAAGGAGAATTTAATATGAATTGCGTCGACCTGCGTCTAGTCATAATGGGAGTATTAGCTCTATTTCTATTTAAAAATAGCCCATTGAATGCGGCAGAAGATCGCCAATGGCGACGTGAAATGATAGGTGAGGTAATCCAAGAACCCGAAAAAATAAAAGAAAGAGTAAAAAATGCTCTCCATAAGTATTTTAAGAAACCCGAACATATCAAAGTTAAATTTTTTCCCACAAAAAAAGGTGACCTTGTTGCGGGATATTTCAGTAGAATCGATGTAAACGTTAGAAATGCGAAGGTGAAGGAACTGAAGCTCGACGAGGGTTTCTTTTCATTCAGAGACATAACCATCAAATTATTCAACCTTTACCGTGATGGAAACCTGAGGATCAAAAGTCTGGCGGATACTCAATTTCGCTTTACAGTAACTGAGGAGTCAATAAATGCAGCAATCTTGGAGAAAAAATTACCCTTGAAGAATGCACGACTAGCCATATTACCAGGTCAACTTTATTTTAGAGGCTTTTTTAAGACTCTGTTTTTCAAATCGCATGTTGAAACGAAAGGACGGCTGGCAATTAAAAATAACAAACATATATATTTTTATCCCGACCGACTAAAGTTAAACTCGCTTCCTATTCCTGGTTTTGTGAAACGAACATTGTCGAGAAAAATAAATCCAATTATTGATTTAGATGATTTCAATTTTATTCAATCTATCTCAGAGATTAACTTACAGAAAGGTTTAGTCGAGTTTAAGAATTAAAAAAAAAGACACCGCTCCCAAGGGAACGGTGTCCTTAAATAATTTCGTTAAAAAGCGTAATCTACGTAGCGATTTTCCCTCACTACAACAACTTTAATTTGACCAGGATAATCTAACTCATCCTCAATTCGTTGAACTATCTGATGAGAAAGTTTAATGCCTTTAGTATCATCAACAATCTCAGGATTCACGAGTACTCTAACCTCACGACCCGCTTGGATAGCATAGGCCGAGTTCACACCGTCGAAGGACGTTGCTATCTCCTCGAGATTCTGCAGTCGTTCAAGATAATTTTCAGTCTGACCTGACCTGGCACCCCTTCGCGAAGCTGAAATGGCATCAGAAGCCGCCACCAGAAAAGCAATAGGACTTTCCATGGTAACTTCTTCGTGATGTGCCTCAATAGCGTTTACAACCACAGCTTTCTCACCATGTTTTCGAGCTACATCAGCACCCAGTTTTGCATGCGATGACTCATCTCCATCAATGACTTTTCCGAGGTCATGTAGCAAAGCTGCTCGCTTGGCTAATTTTACATTCACCCCAATCTCAGAAGCCAAAATTCCAGCAATCTTAGAACATTCTATCGAATGTTCTAAAACGTTCTGACCGTAGGATGTACGAAATTTTAGTTTACCCAGTTCCTTCGTAATCCCCTTATTTAAGCGATTAACGCCAGCTCTGGCTGCAGCATCGTCGCCTGCTTTCGCACATTCATCTTCCACCTCTTTGGTGACTTGCTGGTGCACTTCCTCAATTCTCGCAGGATGAATACGACCATCTTCAAGGAGCTTCTCCATCGTTCGAGTAGCAATAGCCCTTCGTACGGCATTAAAACCGGATAAGACTACAACATCAGGAGTATCATCTATGATTACATCAATTCCTGTAATCTGTTCGAAAGCACGAATATTTCGTCCTTCCCGACCTATGATTCTACCCTTCATATCTTCACCGCTAAGCGCAATTACACTGACTAAACCTTCGGACTTGTAGTCAACTGAAACCTTCTGAACTGTCTGTGAGAGAAGGTTTACACATTTATCTTTAGCTTCTTCTTTGCAAGCTTCGACCACAGATTTCATTTTCTGCTCTATATCATACTTAAAATCTGTTTCAACTCGTTCCAGCAACAAACTTTTTGCAGAGTCCTGATCTAAATTTCCAACTTCTTCAAGCCTTTTTACATAATCTCTCTGAAGTACATCCAAATCATTAGCTTTTGTTTCTAGCTCCTCAGTTTTACCCTTCAAAACACTTTCCTTTTCTTCCAGATCTTCTGCTTTGCGTTCTAACCTAGAATCTTTTTGTAGCAATTGATTCTCCAGCTGGTTAAGTTTCTGGCGTTTTTCACGAGCCTCGTCCTCCAACTGTCTTTGGAGAAGTAGTTGCTCTTCTGCAGTTTTTACACGAATTTCCTTTTCGATAGATATAGCCTCTTGACGAGCCTTCTCGAGGATTAACTTAGATCTTTCCTCAGCTACATGAACCGAATTACGATCACCTATCTTTTTTATTCCGTAATGGACAAGGAGTCCAACCACAAAACCGCCACACAATGAAACCGTGCTGAAGTTGCTGGCGATAGAGCCGACATCTGTCATACTCACCTCCTTTTTCTCTTATTCACTTATCAAATTCCATACTCGGACTTACCGAGCGTCTCGAAAAAATCGAGCTATCAACAAATAAATTAAAAAATTTACAATGAAAATAGTTTAGCACGAGGCAAGGAAACCAGCCACACAAAAACAAAACTCACTTGACCATTTTTGTATGAATAAACTCGAAAATGCAATCATCTGACTGTCTTGGATTAAATAAGGTACTAAACCCCTTTAATATGGTCTCCGTGAAAGTTTCAAAAAGCTCAGAATTTTGCCTATTTTTATCCGAAACTCATAAATGAGCTAACAAAAATTCCCGAAACTTTATCAAATTTGCGTCATAAAAAGAGGGACTCATGAAAACAATTTTGCATGCACTAATAATTTTTAGCCTACTTTTTCAAACAATTGAAGCTGCTGCAATACGAGGAAAAGTCCGACTTCGGAAGAAGGGAAGCTTTCCAGAGCGAAATCCATACATTAACAATACTTTTCGTACAGATTTGAGGTTTCTAAATTGGCGTATACAACGTAAATTTGAACATACACAATTGAAAAATTATGATGACCCCAGCGAGACCATTATCTACTTATCAAAAATACCTGATCGTTATAAGCGTAAGGAAATTCCTGAGCAAGAGCCTATTCAAATTCACATCGAAGGAGCCAGATTTCACCCCAGAACGATACCAGTGATGGTAGGTAGTACTGTTGAGTTCGTAAACAAAGACCCCGTTGTCCATGACGTCTACAGTTATAGCGTTGCAAAGCCATTTCAGACTAAATTTTTCAAAAATAAACATGCATTCGTAACGTTTAAAAAATCTGGAGGCGTAACTCTAAATAGTTCGATATACAAGAATATGCAAGGTGAGATCTTAGTTCTTGATCACCCTTACTTCACAAAATCCAGACCAGACGGATATTATTCAATGCGCAATATTCGCCCGGGAATTTATCATTTAACGGCCTGGCATCCTGAATTACCCTCTGTTACGAAGGAAGTAGAAGTAAACTTTGGTGAAACCATAACGATCGATTTTAATCTATCGACTATGGGTTTGCCGGAAGCTCTTACCCGTTAAAATTAGTGCAGGAAAGGAAATCACATGGAAGTAAAAAATACACACTTCAGACCAATTAAGGTATTGTTCGGTGCCTTTGCTATCTGCCTGTTCATTCAAACTACCGAAGCTCAACCTCGAATGGCAGGTCTATTTGATTTTCAAGTCAAAGATGGACAGCCTGGGTCAAATTATGAAGCTACATATAATCATGACGATTCCAGTACCTTTACAGTCGGCCGTGTGACTTTATTTTTGGACGCGGATATAGCGGACGATATGTATTTTACGGGAGAACTACAGTCAGATTTATTCAATAATACAGCGGAAAATACTGATTTATATATTAGGACTGCAGCCGTAACTGTCACTAATATAAAAAAATGGCGCACTAATCTTCAATTTGGACGCTTCAATTCCGTTTTTGGAAGCTACGTCCATCGCAGGTTGCCAATAGATAATCCGCTGTTTGATGCCCCTCTGGCATATAGTCATATGGTAAATCTGGATCTAGACGCTGGCTGGGTGACCCCCGACTTCAACCTATCTACAAATTCGGATGTACGAAATATCAGTATGGCTGGGAAACAACAGGTGGGCACGGGCGTGAAAATTTTTGCTCCTATTCGCGGAACGAAATTAAGTTATGCAGCTTCCATAACTAATAACCCAAGTAGTAATGCAAAAGATATTAATACCAATGGCGGCTTAACAGCAGCGTTAAAAATGAATTGGATAGCTGATCATACTTCGAGTTTTGGATTTAGCTATTCAGTTGGAAGCTACCTCAATTCACTAGGCAAATTAGATGCAAACAATGCGTTACTAAGAGATACTCGATTTGGCGCTGCACTTAATGAAAATCAGCTGGAAGCTAGTAGTTACCTACAAACAATTTATGGTGTACATTGGAATTGGGAAAGAGATCGATACCAGGTTCATACAGAGTACATGACATCCATGTTCGAGGTTCCTAACAATCCTGCAGAATCTGAGCTCAGTGCCACATCTTTTTACGTTCAGGGGAAATATAATTTCTCAAAAAATCTATTCGGCGCTGCTCGCTTGGATACTCTGACATTTGAAGATGATGTTTATTTACCACTGGCGGTGGGAACTGCTCAAAAATGGGATGATGACGTAACTCGTATTGAGGTCGGCATAGGTAATTTTATAAATGATTCTACATTAGCAAAAATCACATACCAATCAACAGATTATGACCTCCCTAATAACCTCAAAGACTTCGACATGATCTCTGGTCAAATTAGCGTAATCTTTTAGATTCACTGGGCTCCTCAGGCCCTTTGCGATATACTTTCAAGAATGAACGTTTCCGATAAAATAAATTATCGTAAGCTATTCGATAAGAAAACTATAGAAAGATTGCTATCGAATACTGGTATTACAAACTCCTTAACTTTAAGAGGATTGTCACTGTCAGCTTTTGGTGAATGCTTTCACACTTGGGGGGAATTAGGAAAATCAACTCGACCCTTTTCCGTGCAAGTCGCTGATCATTTGATAGAAATAGAAATTGATTGTGAGAAAAATCATAATGCTGTTTTAGAACTTATCAAATTCACTCTAGAGACAAATTTACAGAAATCTCTGCTCGCCTCAGAAACTCTAGATCGTTATAAAGAAATTAACTCTTTATTTCAACTGTCCGAATCAATCCGATCCACCCGATATTCGCATGATGTAGCGAATTCAATCCTCGACGAAATCTGGAAGCTTTTGCCTTGTACGCAATCTTCACTTTGGCTTTCACGCAAACACAAGTACCAAAGGCTAGGTTGTAAACTTCAACTAATGGAAAGTGTTTTGCAGTACGAAGAAGAAGAAAATTTAATAAAAATTTTAATTGAGGAACATGAGATTGCTGACATCTTCGTTGACCGTCTTCCAGATAACGTAATTCAATTTGAAAGTTTACCTAAATGTTGGATGTTTGTTCCCTTAAAAGCCGGAAATCGAAAAATCGGGGGACTGTTACTACTGAATCCTACACGTCGTGAATTCCAAAGTGGTGATCTTAAACTTGCTGTCTCGTTGGGTACGCAGGCTGCTTTTTCTATAGAAAATTCAATTCTTTTTGAAGAGATTGAGAAGGTGTTTGACGGGGTCGTTCGCGGATTAATTGCTGCAATTGACGAGAGAGATACAACGACTTCTGGTCATTCGGCTCGGATCGCGCTTATTTGTGAAAGATTTGCTAAACAAATTAACGCCACTCATTCAGGTAAATTCAAAGACTTCCATTTCAGCAATGCTGAACTCAGAGAAATAAAATATGCAGGGCTTTTGCACGATATCGGAAAAATTGGGGTTCGAGAGGATGTATTGAAGAAAAAAGATAGACTTCACCCAGGATCAATAGAAGCAATTCTTTCCAGGTTAGATTATGTCGAATTACTCAAAAATATTGACCTAAGTCGCTATAAAAAAAGTGTAATGAGCAGTAATGAGGCCTACAACTTAGATCCGGAAGATGCTAAAAATTTGTGTGAGATGCTCGATTATGAGTTTACGCGACCCAACGGATCTAAATATAATCTATTGACTAGAGAAGAATACTCACATTTAAGCATCAAACATGGAAATTTGACCTGGTCAGAAATACAGGAGATGCGTAAACATCCAGCAGGAACGCGTAAAATATTAGACAAGATCAAATTTCCCAAAGAATTAAAAAATTTGTCTAAAATTGCCTCTGAGCATCATGAAAAATTAGATGGTTCCGGCTATCCTGGAGGGCTAAAGGGAGACGAAATCCTACTGCAGAGTCAAATAATGTGTATTGCAGATATTTATGAGGCTCTTGTTGATGCCAAGAGACCTTACAAGCCTGCTTTAAGCCCTCAGGAGGCTCTTCGAATTCTTGAACTGGAGGTTTCCGAGCAAAAGATAGATCCAGACCTATACACTATTTTCAAAGAGAATTTACATGCAATCGTACCAGGCTACTCCGAATAGTGTTGCTTTAAGTCTTAAATATAAATTTGCAATATTTACATCACTGCTTATTCTTTTAGTGTGCATTACGCTAAGCCTTTTTCTACTGAACAAAGTGGAAGAGGAATTACTGCGCCAAATCCACTTGAGGGGTATGAGCACAATAACCAACTTTGCTCAGAACGCAAAGTACTCACTAACAACCAGAGACAAAACATTTCTCGCAAGTTTGGTTGAACATGAAATTTCCAAAGAAGATGTAGTTCACGTTATGGTTGTTAATGAAAGAGCTGTAATTTTAGGACACAATAATCCGTCGAAAGTAGGCCAAATTATTGACGATGAATACACTCAAAATTTTCTCGAGTCACTGGATCGTAAGACCGTCAGAAAAATAACAATTCCAACAGGTGAGATAGTCTATGATTTCGTAATGCCAATTATGGATTCTGACATCTACACAGATGATCGTTACGCAGACCCCATAGAGGCAAGAAGCAGAATCATGGTACCTAAAAACTTAGGACTAATACGGATCGGAATCTCCTTCAGAAAAATGGAGGAGAGCATCAAAGAAACCTACTATGGCGTCCTATATATTTCATTTTTCATTGCTATATTTACAATACTATTAGCTTTTTGGTACGGTAAAATTCTGGTAAAACCTTTAACAGAAATGACTCGTATCGCCTCTCGACTTGCCTCCGGCTATTTGGATGAAAGAGTCAAAATCCACAGTAACGACGAAATAGGATTATTGGCTGATAATTTTAACTCTATGGCAACAAGCCTGCAGGAATCACGATCAAATTTGTGGAAATTAAACAAAGAATTAGAATATATCGTTGAAGAAAGAACTACAGAGTTAAGAACGGCATATCAAGAATTGCAGCAAATTGATCAGCTGAAATCCACATTCCTTTCAACGGTTTCTCACGAGTTAAGAACACCATTAACATCTATTCTTGGCTTTGCAAAGATTATACAGAAACAGTTCAAACGTAACATAATTCCAAATCTCTCTGCTGAGGAGGGTAAAGCCAACAAGGCTCAAAAAACTATTCAAACAAATTTGGGAATTATTACCGAAGAGAGCAATCGATTAGCTAGATTAATCAACGATGTGCTGGATTTAGCCAAAATTGAATCCGGTAAAATGAATTGGAATGTCAAATCTGTCAACGTATATGAGCTATTTGATAGGGCAATTAAGAGTATGGCTGGTATCACAACCCACGATGGCATCGAAATTATACTTCGCAATGAATCTGATTCTCGTCAAAATATAGAGGGGGATGAAGATAGAATTTTTCAGGTAATCACTAATCTCCTTTCAAATGCAATTAAATTTACCAAGAAAGGGGCAATAATATGCAGTGTTCAAGTCAAAGATGATTACATTCAATGCTTTGTAAAGGATTCAGGCTCGGGTATTAACGAGCAAGATTTAGTGCGAATTTTTGACAAGTTTCAACAGGCTGGCGATACACTGACTGAAAAACCCCAGGGAACGGGGCTTGGCTTACCCATTTGTAAAGAAATAATAGAACATCATAAAGGTCAAATATGGGCAGATTCCAGACCCGGTAAAGGATCTACATTTTATTTTGCACTACCATTTTCACCCGAAAATCCAGTCAACGAAAATGTAAAAGAAGTTACATTTCAACTACAAAATAAATTAGAACGAATGGAGAAATCTGAATATTTAATTTTAATAGCGGATGAGGATCCGGAAGTAAGAAATCTTCTTCAAAGAGGCTTAGAGGAACAAGGTTACAGAACAATTCAAGCTACGAACGGTAAAGAAACATACGATTTGGCACGTGAGTACCCAGTTAGCGCTATTATTATAGATATAATGATGTATGAGGTGGATGGATTTGATACGCCACATTATCTAAAGGCTGACAAACAAACCAACTCTATTCCCATTGTATTACTATCTATTGTCATTAATCGTATTGGTAGGATGTTTTTGGGAGCAAGCTCCTACATTACGACACCCGTAAATTCAGATAAAATTTTAAATCGACTGACAGAAGTGTACCGCGATCAGGACTTGAAGTTGATTCAATCTTCCGCTTATTTCTATGGCTATCACAAACCCGTCCGTCGTCACTATGAGACGGAATTAAGGAATATGGGTCTGAGGCTTGAGCATTTCGATACTGAAGCGCAGCTAAAAAAAGCTACTCTTCAAGAACCTCCATCAATAATATTCGTAGATTTTAGAGAAACAGATTCGACGCCTAATCAATTTTTTCTCGATTTCCGCGATAAACCAGGATTAGAACACTTACCTATAGTTGCGACAGTACACGAGAGTCATATCGCAAGACGAATTGACGATGCGCCTATAAAAGGATTATCTAAATTAGTGGACATAACCAATACGATAAATGAGCTATTTGGCAAACGCCTGATCGATAGGAAGACCGAATAAACTCGAGGAGCCAGTCATGACAAAAAAAATACTAATAGTGGATGATGAACCTCACTTAAGGTTTTTACTCGAGCAAACTCTGGAAGATTTTGAAGACTATTCGGTAAAAATCGAATCTGTGGAAAACGGACAGTTAGCACTAGACAGCATATTTGAAGAGAAACCTGATCTAATGTTTCTGGACGTAATGATGCCGTTAGTGAACGGATTCGATGTGTGTACGCGCGTTAAATCAAATCCTAAGACTGCGAACATTTATATCGTACTATTAACTGCCAAAGGCCAAGAGATGGACAGAATAAAAGGACAGGAGGTAGGCGCAGATCTTTACCTAACGAAACCATTCGATCCTGATGAGATAGTAGATATTACCTCAAAGCAACTTAAAATTAAGTTAGATGTGTGAACAACGCAACATTTGAACGCATTACTCGTAGTAGTAGAGATGGAGGTTTAAATGTTCCAGTTTTCTGCTTACATAAGACTGTTAATAGTACTATCTTTACTCAACTTTTCAGTAGTAGAGGTTTCCGCTCAAACCCTTGCGAATGATAAGATGGTATTCCTGATCAAAACAGGAACGGATTCCTCCGGGAACCCGATGTACAGAATGGCAACCTCTCAGGACCAACGTGCGAATCAAATTTATGATAGATTTTGGAGAGATGAAGGCGTTCAGAAAGTCATCGAATCTCATCAACAAATTGACTCTAATAACAACGCATTAAGTACTCCACCCGGCTATCACAGCATACAGAAGCCAAGTCCAATCTTTGTCGAAATCGGCAATCAAACAGGTACTTACAATGACTGGAAGGGTATTTTTTCGGTGCAAGACGCCAACGGAAGAGTACACACGTATGATGAGCCCAGGGTCGTATTAGATCTGAACGACAGTATGTGGCAATCCCGAGACCAGAGTTTGGTAGAACAAACCATGGTTCATGAAATTGGACACGGAATTATGCGTAAGCTTTACGGTAAATCGGATATGCCTGACACGCCATGGCTTGGTCGTCCGCATTATGGTGATCTGGTAACTGATGAGCAGTTAGCATTAATCGAGGGTTGGGCCGAATTTGTGGGAGCCGAATTTACTGGACGTCATACAATTGCAGAGGATCCTGCCGACAGCCTCACAATGAATGCCTACGCGTATCAGGACAACGGTCAGCCAAAAACCCCTGAGCAACTCTTTAAGACGGAAGGCTGGGTTGCCACAGTGATGCTACATATTTCAAAGCATCCTAGCATAAACAATGGATATCAAAAGCTCTTAGAATCAATGAGATTGTCGCGTGCCCATGACTTTAATGCTGTATTACGAAAATATTTAAGTAAGTACCCTGAAGATGGTGCGGCAATGCAACAAATTTTAGGAAAAGCAAGCTTAAACCAATTCAATAAGCCTATGGGTGGCGAAATAGATGTTAATCCAGGTGATCCTTCTCCTCCACCGGTTGATGTAGCTTCGGTACAAAATGGGAGTAACGATCAAAATCTGTTAAACCTGTTCAATGATTATCAAAGTAGCCTAAACACATACGCACAGTTGCGACTTGATAGAGGCAATGTAGATTGGTATCGCGGAGCCTGGCCACAGGAAATCCAACGCCGTATGAGTTTTCAGCATTCTCTAGTTAAATCGCTGGAAAGTAGGTTGATCTCTGCTCTGAGACAAACTGGCGAAATCCATAATCAGCAACTCATTGCACAGACACTGCTCGACAATATGGAGAAAATTAGATTTGAGCATAATCGAACTATACAGTCCTATCAAAAAACTAATTGGTGGAACCGTTCTATACGAAACAAACTAAAGATCGAACTAGAGTTGTACCAAGAGCTTTATGCTATGAACAAAACAGTCACAGATAATGTGAATACTGACACATTATATGAGGTTTGGAATCAACGCAATGCTAGAATGCAATACCGCATTCGCCAGGCTGAGACGGCCTCCTCGCAATACGGCGTTCCTAGCAAACCTGTCTGTAATTCAGCTTTGGACGCTGATTGTCGAGATGCTTACAATAAATTGATCGGCGCTATAAAAGCAAATGCTACTGGCAATTTGGCGAAATCAGCCCTGGAAAAGTACAAGGCACTCGATCAGCGTTAAAAATCCTTAGTTAACCTGTCTTTCCATCATTGAGGAATTCAAGTCAATCACTTAGAATAAGCGGCTTTGTAAAGGAGATCGCAAAATGGATGGGCAGACCACGCAAATCGAAGAAGAAGAGGTCAGACAATCTGACGAATATGTACAACGGCTTAACCGTTTAGAAGATCTGAAATCAATGGGAATTGAACCATTTGGTGAGGCCTATTCCAGAACGCATCGGATTGAAGACCTCGTTCAGGCATATAATACTGCAAGCGCTCGGGGAGAAAGCGCCCTCGAAGAATTACCAACTTTTCGAATTGCCGGCCGAATAATGAGCATACGAGGAATGGGTAAAGCGAGCTTTTGTAATCTTAATGATGTTACGGGAACTCTTCAGTTTTATGTTCGCCAAGATTCACTTACAGAAAATGAATTTGCTGCTTTCAGAAAACTATATGTAGGCGATCTAATCGGAATTGAAGGCCGATTGTTCATGACCAAGAAAAATGAACTTACTTTGAGAGTAAGCAACATACAGGTACTGAGTTGTGGGATTCGACCTCTGCCTGAGAAGCATAAAGGACTTAGAGACAAGGAAACCAGATACCGACGAAGGTACGTCGACCTAATTGTGAATCAAGAAGTCAGGCAGACTTTTATTACTCGTTCAAAATTAATTACTTCTATCAGAAGAACGCTTGATGAAAAGGATTACATCGAAGTAGAAACACCTATTTTAAGTAGTATCGCTGGTGGGGCAGCAGCTCGGCCGTTTAAAACATTCCACAATACTTTAAAGATGGATTTCTATCTTCGAATTGCCACAGAATTACATTTGAAAAGACTACTCGTTGGTGGATTAGAGAAAGTCTATGAAATAGGACGTATTTTTAGAAACGAAGGAGTATCTCAAAAACATAACCCCGAATTCACAACAATTGAATTGTATGAAGCCTACTCTGACTTCGAAGGTATGATGAATCTCTGTGAGGAACTAGTAAGCACAGCCTGTGAATCTGTGCACAGTTCACTCGAAATCAATTATGATGGACAGAAAGTTGATTTTAAGGGGCCATGGAGACGAATGCGCTATCTAGAGTCAATTGCAGAATTTGGCGGGTATTCTATGGAACAATTGCAGACGGAGCAAAGTGTAAGAGAGTTATGCCGAGAACGTCGAGTCGAGGTTGATCTTAAACTTCCACTCGCCAAGCTATATGATGCTCTTTTTGAAGAAGTGGTCGAGCCTCATTTATTTCAACCAACTTTTATCTATGACTATCCAAGAGAACTTTCACCGCTGGCAAAAAAGATTCCTAATCAACCGGATATGACTTATCGCTTCGAAGCATTCGTAGCTAATATGGAAATTGCTAATGCGTTTAGCGAACTAAATGACCCGATGGATCAATATGATCGCTTCAAACAGCAAATGAAAGATCGCGAACAAGGCGATGATGAAGCACATCAAATGGATACCGATTACATAGAGGCTCTTGAATACGGCATGCCGCCAGCTGGAGGAATGGGCATTGGAATCGATAGGGTTGCCATGATATTATCAGGAAACACTTCCATCCGTGAGGTGATTTTGTTTCCGCACTTGCGCAATAAATGAAACTTGCTAAAGTAATCAAAAAGGTTATTTCTACTGTCAAGCATCCGTGTTTGGAGAATCGTCGACTCTACATGGTTCAGCCGGTTGATCCGGACGGCTCAGATGTGGGAGAACCATTTGTTACCATAGACGCTATTAGCTCTAAAGTTGGTCAGCTAGTCCTAGTTAATTGCGAAGGTGGGGGTAGTCAAGAGGTCTGTGGGGTCAAGAATGCACCCATACAGAGTGTAATTGTAGGCATCGTGGATCAGGTCAAACTGGATTCAGCAGTAACGACCGCTAAGGAATCAGGTTAACCATATGAGTAATCGTGACGAGCTTATTGATAAAGTCACTGCAGAAGTGATGAAAATTTATGGATTAAAAACATCTGAAGCCGACGAGTGCCAGGCGTGCCAGACAAAACCCTCGGACTCCTCACGAAAACCAACGGCAATATCGAGATCTTCTTCCTCAATCAATGTAGTTAGCTCTGGAACCCAAATTTTAAGTAGATCGTCTATGGAAACCCCGGCCGATAGTACTCTTAAAAAAGCGATAATGATGGTCTGTGGTAATCATCATATGCATCAAGAAAGCGTCGCCCATTTTCGAAACCTAAAGTCTCGCTACCGGAAACTACAGGTATTGCTAAGCTCCAACGCTGAAAAAGTCCTCAATGAGTCTAAGGGTCGCCCTTATTTTGGTCATGAATACCTCGTTGAATCTATGCAAGATCTTCAGAATTGGGATGACTTTTACGTCATAAACCCTACTATCAATACACTTTCGAAACTGGCGTCCCTTCAAGCTGATAACCGGGTAGCTTCGGCAGCCAGAAAAGCCCTACTTTTATCAAAGCCAGTTTCCATTATACTCGATCAATTTCCTGTATTACCCGAAGGTATGCTATTAGAATTTAAGAATATTCTTAAGAAGCTGACTAACTATGGCTACCATATTCATCTACCGAATGACCGAGTACTGTTTTTAACGGAATCTGAGATCATCGAAAAGCCCTCATATTCTTTTCCACAAACGATATCCCGCCCCATTAACAGCAAGGGACGAATTGATAATTTGCAAGCACCTCAGATTAGTGCAAAAGAACAAATAGCCCAATACATAGATCATACTCTACTTAAACCCGAAGCAACTGTTGCAGACATTGAAAAACATTGTCTAGAGGCAAGACAATTTAACTTTTTTTCGGTGTGTGTTAATCCTTCCTATGTAAAATTATCAGCAGATATCCTTCAGGGATGCTCTGTGAAGGTCTGTACGGTCATCGGATTCCCTTTGGGTGCTAATACGCCCTATCTTAAAGGTGAAGAGACTCGACAAATCATTGATTTAGGAGCTGACGAAGTTGATATGGTCCTTAATATAGGAGCTCTCAAGTCGGGCGATCATGATTTAGTAAAGAATGATATCGAGGCGGTTGTGAAGGCTGCAGGCCAAACACTTACCAAAGTAATATTAGAAACTGCGTTACTCAGTCGCGAAGAAATATTAATTGCTTGTCGAATTTGCAAAGAGTCGGGGGCCAACTATGTGAAAACCTCTACAGGATTTTCTAAAGGTGGTGCTACGGCAGAGCATATTCAATTAATGCGCAATGCCGTTGGAAAAGATTTAGGCGTCAAAGCGTCTGGCGGGATTCGAAATACGGAAACTGCTGAGCTAATGTTAGCGTCAGGAGCCTCCAGAATTGGTGCGTCGGCCAGTATTGCTATAGTCCAAGGTACTGACGCAGGATCTGGAAAATACTAAGTTTTCAGACCAATCAGTAAATAATTAGGCCTCTCGATGGTCAACTCTGTTTAGCCTCCTTTAAACAGTTGAAGATAAAAGTAGTAATTTCATCTATCACATTTTGCCGGTTGCGATATCCGCGAATTTCGTGACCCTCATTAGGTAGAACCACAAGTTTACTTAGGTGATGCGCGTGACCCATGGCCTTGTATAAATTCTGACTATGACGCAATGGCACGGACTTATCGCTAGAACCATGAATACTTAGCACAGGAAGAGTTAAAAAATCAGCCACCGGCAATATCGAAATTTTTTGAAGATGATCTCGGCCACTTGCTATATTAGGATTACCAAAATTCTTGTACATCCGCGATTTCAATGGACCATCAAGATTCTCCCAATCAAGCATTGCATCGAGCCAATCGGTTACTCCATAATAATTAATAATGCCGCAAATGACATCAGATAGCTCTATTCCGGCTTTCAATACTAAATAACCCCCGTAACTTTCACCCCAAAGAAATAAAGGAAAATGAGCAACCTTTGCACTTATCAGCTCCTTTAATTCAGTTAGGTCAAGAGTACCATGCTTACCATTAAGACGGTTACGAAATGTGCGACCATATCCGGCACTGCCTGTAGCATCAAAACTGATCACTTCGAATCCCTTATTCACAAGTTCAACCGTATTTTCACGCATTCGATAACCCTCACAAATACCAGGTCCCCCGTGAACAAAAATGATCGTTCCCAAGATTTTTTTAGAGGGTCTAAATCGTAGCATTCTACCGTTATTCAGGATCTCTTCAGAGTAATTAAAAGCATAATTATGAGACGGGACTAGATGACCAGATTCATTTAAACTCAAACCTTTTGGCGTAGCATGTATGTACTTATCTAATCGGGAATCCGATCCTGACATATCGCCAAGTTGGATTGTCCATAATTTTTGAGTACTCGCGGGCTCATCCGCGAGCAAGGTTAGTAATTCGTCAGATTTACTGAAATCTCGACAAAATCCAGTCTTGTAACATGCTCCATTGATTAAAATCTCGCAGTAACCTTTGTGGTTACTAATACTTAATTGTGAATCGTGATAAAGAATATGATCCCGTCGTAAGGAAGTAAACGGTTTTATATGATTAGATAAAATGTTCCAGCTATATAAACTCTGATACTTAGCTTTAGTGTCACTAGCGATTAGAATTTCGTGATTGCCTAACCATCGGATATAGTGATTTTTACAATCTTGAGTGGTCGGTAATTGTACTTTTTTCCAATCAGATTCTTCATTTCTCAAAAAGGCTGTAAGATTAGCCTCCCAGATTCCAGTGGCGGAACTGGTAAAGATTATGTTACCCCGCATCATTACCACATCAAAAGGATTTAACTCATTCGGTAATGTAAAATCGAAATCATCATCCAGGCCAAATGTTCTTACTTGTTCGAGTGGCTTATTACTTATTCGATAGCCAACTCCGTTTACACTCTTTTGTATGACGAAACCATCTCCAAGTAGAAAAGCCTTATCTATGACAATCTTTTCATCGATTTCGTTCTCACTAAATAATTGGTAACTCTTACAAAAGTTCTGAGAATGGAGAAGTACAAGATCTTCTGAAGACTGTACCATCTTCTGAATCCTACAGCTGAAATCCCATCTTCTAAGAGGCCCTGTAATGCGACAAAGAAAATCATTTTCAGGACTCTCTACTAGAACATATTGATTGCCCTTAAAGGTAATTATCTGCTTGATTCTGTATGGCGAAATACTCACGATCAAACTTTAATGGTCA
>CAZRWM010000028.1:0-23145 GCA_964603885.1 uncultured bacterium | reverse complement strand
TCAATTCATCCTGTAAAAGCTCAATTATTTGAGGGTCTCTTCCACAATATGCTAATAGCTTGATGTATATTCGGTTGTTTTTTACATAATCCAAAAATCGGGGATCGCCGAGTTTCCACAAGCCAACTCCTGCCCAAGGTTTTGTAATGTCTTCACGTTGCCAGGCTTTCTTTAGTAATTCTCTTAATTCTTCGCGGGCTGTAACAGCCATTAAACGTGTAGATTCTAATCTAACTGCAATACTTCGATGTTGAAGTATCGCGGCAAACCATCGAATTGGTAAATGTCCAGAAGCTCCATGCATAAGTTTGATTAAAGCCGCGGTTTGCTCATCGTCTTCGCTATGACTGATTAATGTCAAAATTTTCTTGATTTGCGTGTCATTAGGAGCAGAAATTTGAGGGAGTAACAAAGTTCGTATTGCTAAGTTCGCTCTATCGCCAGGATATTGTTCAATTATTGCCAAGCAGTAATCAAATACTGATGAGGGGTCGTCTATTACAAGGTACTTTAAAAGTGCTTGTATTTCCTCTGTAGAGGGGTTTTTTAGAAGACTTTCGATAATTTCTTTACGTATTGAAATTTTGAACTCTCGCGCTATCTGGAGAGCGTAGATAATTAGCTTACTATTCCCTTTATACAAGATTTTCTGAATTTCAAACTCAAGTTGTAGGGGATTGAGGCCCATGCAAACTCCTACAGGAAATAGTATCCAGTGAAAAAACAAGCCACAAAAATGATTATGAGAAAAGCCGTAAACTCAATCTGTTTCAATTTGTTTTGTCGGTAATTGAAATTGTAATGAAGCCCAAAATGACTCCATTCTTGATCATTCGATTGGTGTTTTTTTATTTGGCTCGACATTATTTTTCTCCCTGTGAATGATGAGTGCAGCATGCGCAAAACACGCTGACCATCCATTTTGATTGTCGGAGCCCAGAGTCGTATTCTCAAGCCATTTATTGAAAAAACTTGTACAAAAGGACTCATATTGGTTTGCCCTCGTACCTTCTAAATATGCATCAAAATTTCTTAATTGAGTAACACCTCCGCTTAAAAAGATGGTTGTACTGGATTCATTACTTTCCCATTGATCCAGTTGAGTGCTAACGACGTCCAAAAAGTCCTTTATGATTGAGAAATCAGGTAGCCTTAGCTGTAACGGGCGGTAGACAGGTAAGAGTGCAAATTTATTCTTTTTCCAATCCAAGACTCGATGAGTAGAACTTTGAAAATCGAATGAGTTCTGCATCATGGAGTCGAATTTCATGCCGTTGATAGATGTATCTTGTAAGAAATTTTTTAATTTACCGTTTTTTATTTCAACGAAATAACTCGCAGAATAGTTTAGCGACAGCAGAAATATTTTGTTACCTCGCTTGTACTTTTTATTAAGTAAATATTCAATTTCTGCAGAAATTCCAGATCCTAAAAAAGCGGCTTCCAGGCCTTGTTTGTCCAGTAGTAAGTTTATCTCTTGTCGTACATTTTCATTCAGGTCGATTTTCAAATTGATACCAGACTCAGAGTCTAAGTTGTAATTGAAGATACTGGAAGGTAGGAGTACATGAATCGGCCCCCTGACTCCTGATCTTTCGATTAATCGCTGCACTGCAGCTGGTAATTTTTGTAGATAGCCTTGCTTAAAATTTAAAGTTTCTTGAATGCTAGTCTGGTGGACGTGCTCGAATGAGTCCCAATTCAATAACTGACCATTGAGAATTTGCACCCTCAATAGGCGCACTGCCCAAGAGCCAAGATCTAGAACCCATAGAGTCTTGGGTATTGTATTCATCTAAGAAATTTCTCCAACTTCATTTACGCGGTGTAAAAATGCTGCGCCAATGATTCCGGCATCGTTACCCAAGTTCGCTTTTAATACTGACGTTTTGTTGAATGCAGTCGCGATTGCTCTCTCTCTAACCGTTTCAATAACGGTTTCAGTGAGTAGAGGCCCCACCTCAGCTAAACCTCCACCATACGTTATAACTTGCGGATTTAAAAAATTAATTACGTTAGCAATACCTGCTCCTATGAATACGGCGACCTTCTTTATCAACATTATTGCATCCGCATTACCATCAGACGCTAGTTCGCCTATGTATTTACCCGAAATTGCCTCAATAGATTCAGCTTTATCGCATATTCTAGGTCCACCAGGTTGCCTGGGATTTTCTTCAAGTTGAGATTGAGCCAGCTCCCTACCATATCTTTCCAAAGCGGTACCACTTCCGTAATATTCATATACTCCTCGATTACCCGAAGAGTGTCGAGGTCCATTGAAGTCGATACTAGTTAAACCTAACTCGCCTGCAGAGTTGGTATACCCACGAAGAATTTGATCGCCTATAATTATTCCTGAGCCAATTCCCGTGCCAAGGAAAATATTTATGTAAATAGATGGCCGCTCTGAGAGACCAAACAAATATTCACCCAATGTTGCGGCGCGAACATCGTTATCGACGGTGATCTTGGCATTAGCAAAAGTATTGCGTAATTTATCACCCAAGGGTGCATTCGACCAATTGAGATTTGGAGAGTGAAATATATTTCCAGATGAAAGTTCAATCTGTCCGGCGCAACCTACACCAACAGCCTTAATCTGTTTGATATTAAGCTCGTATTTATTAAGGAACATCGCAATTTGATCCTCAAGCGATTCGTAATATTTTTGGAAATCATTCGCAATGGAGGGAAATGAGTGACGGTGGGTGATTCTACCTTCTTCATTCACTAGCCCTAGGGCAGTTTTTGTACCACCTAAATCTATTCCAAGATACATATATTCTCCTAAATAAATTGTTCTAGAAAACGAACGTCGTTCTCGAAAAATGGACGAATATCGGCCATACCATATTTCAACATGGTTATACGTTCAATTCCAATTCCAAAAGCCCAGCCCGTGTAAAGGTTCGAATTTATGCCAACAGCCTTGAAGACATTAGGATCAACCATTCCACAACCTAATATCTCCATCCATTGACCTTGCTCTGACATTACGTCCATCTCAGCAGAGGGCTCAGTGAAGGGAAAGAAACTAGGTCGAAACCTAACCTCTCGATCGGAGCCAAAAAGCTCTTGAATGAAAGTTCTCAGCATAAACTTTAGGTGTTTAAAATTTACGTCAGTGTCCACCATGAGTCCCTCAATTTGATGAAAAACCGGAGAATGGGTAGTATCACGGTCTACCCGAAAAACTTTACCTGGTGCAATAATTCGAATAGGTGGTTTTTGTTTTTCCATTGTACGGATTTGTATTCCAGAAGTGTGGGTTCTAAGAACGTGATTTGAGTCTATAAAGAAAGTATCTTGCATATCTCGAGCAGGATGATGTTGAGGCATATTGAGGGCTTCAAAATTATAAAAATCAGATTCAATTTCTGGTCCAGACTCCACGCTGAATCCTAATTTCTTAAAAATTTTTATGACTTGTTCGGTCGTTTGTGTAAGAGGATGTAAATTTCCGGCAGGACATCCGGTGCCTGGCATACTAAGATCAATTTGAGCTGCTTTTTTCTTTCCTGCTTCTAATTCCTCTTTCTTTTTTTGAAATGCTGTTGTTGCCTCTAGCTTAAGTTGATTGACAGCTTGCCCATATCTACCCCGCTCCTCTGGCTTCATGTCTTTGATCTGAGCCAATAATGAACTAATTTTACCTTGTTTACCAAGGTAAGCGCCTTTAAATCGCAGAAGCTCTTCGATACTCTTACTATGATTAAGCTCCTTGAAGAATGCCCGTTTAATAATTTCAATATTAGTGCTCATTCATGATCCTTTGTGTCGTCTCCTGACAATGAAGTTAATAAGTTTACAACGATGTATATGATATTCGCCAAACCTTTTTGAATACTGGTATTAGGAGTGAAAAAATGTCAAAAATAGTTTCTGTTAGGACTTATCCTGTTATATAGTTGGTGACTTGAAGGGTAGTGGTTCGGTTAGATCACATTTTAAATTCATTGGAGAGCTTATGGACCTTTGGGATAAGGTTAAAAGCAGCCTAAATAAGACTTTAGATGAAGTTGAGTCTCGTTCGGGCGAAATCAAAGAAACCATCCATTTTCAACTGGAGCTTCACAAACTAAAAAATCAATTAGAGGAGTTTCGTGAAGAAGAGCGTAAGATATTTCTGGAGATTGGTCAGGATTATTTTGCTTCAATTTCAGAAGGTCTTACCTCTGAGCGAATCGTAGAAATTTTAAGCACTAAAATTTCATTTGTGAAAGATCTTCATCTGAGAATGAAGGATTTACAACGAGAAATTAATTTGGCCTATCAGAAAGAAGAGGCAAAAGAAGGTTCCAAAGATAGCAAAATTGATGTGACCCAGAAAGATGAAGATCAGGAATAATTCTGTAGGGAGCTTAGACATGGCTTATTTAGATAGACTGAAGGTGTTTTACGGTCGATATGGGAGTGAATTAGCTCATGAAGTTTGCGAAAGATTAGATATCGAACCTGGTCGTTCAAGTACTTTCAAATTTAAGAATACTAATAGCTTTGTGAAAATAGAGGAAAACGTTCGTGACATGGACTGTTTCGTTATTCACACTATCGGCGATAACGTGAATGATGACGTTATGGAAATGCTCATAATGATTGATGCTCTAAAGCGAGCTTCTGCCCGACGAGTGACTGCAGTAATGCCCTATTATTATTATGCTCGCTCAGACAAAAAAGATCAGCCTAGGATCTCTATCACTGCAAGACTTCTGGCAGATCTTTTGACTGCAGCGGGCGTAGACAGAATTATAGCTATCGACTTGCATTCAGAGCAGGTTATGGGATTCTTTACATTGCCTGTGGACCAACTAATTGCACTACCTGTTATATGCGATTATATTAAATCGCTAAAGTTGGAGAATCTAGTGGTTGTTTCACCAGATGCAGGTGGCGCAAAGAGGGCTAGAGCTTTTTCATGGGCTTTGGAGGCAGACCTAGCTATAATTGATAAAAAACGTGATGGTAATAAGGACCGATCTGCCGTCTATGGGATTATTGGTGATGTAAAAGGTAAAGTCGCCATTTTAGTCGATGATGAGATCGATACGGGAGGATCTATTGTAAATAGTGTCAATGCGCTCATGGAGGCTGGTGCCACAAAAGTGTATGCAGCTTGTACACATCCAGTTTTCTCAGCAAATGCAATCGAAAAGTTGTCCAATTCAGAGTTAGAGCAAGTAATTGTTACGAATACTATTTCCATCCAGAGTGAATATGATCCAGAGAGAATAAAGGTACTGAGTATTGGTAAGCTGCTTTCGAAGGCAATTCGTAGGATTCATGAGGGAACTTCCGTATCGGCCTTATTTAGTAAGTACAAAACGATTTAATAATACAAAAGCTTTATTAAAGTTTAGAAAAATCTGGGAATCCAAACCGACGATAAGCCTCATAGATAATGGTAGTCGCCGAGTTTGCAATATTTAGGCTGCGGGTTTTACCCCACATTGGAATGTAAATACTTTCGTAATTGGGATTATTCATAAGGTTCTCATCCAGGCCTCGTGTTTCTCGCCCAAAAACTAAAATGTCCCCATTTTGATATTCAAATTCGTGGTAAGCTGACATTCCCCTAACGCTTGTTAAAACTAATCTATTTTGGCTAAAAAATTCGAAGAATTGATCTTGAGTATCCAGGTAACACCATCGCAAGTGCGGCCAATAATCTAGGCCGGCCCGTTTTAGACGCGAGTGAGTGATTTGAAAAGGTATTGGGCCAACTATTACTAGCGCTGTGTTTGTTGCCACGCACGAGCGTGCAATTGAGCCCACATTACCTGGTATCTCTGGTTGAAATAATGCGACAATTAAGCTTTCTTTAAGAAATTTGGTAGCATCTTGTCCAGTTAGAATTGATTCCATTTTGTTTCCTATAGAGACCTCCAGAGTATAGGTCTCTAGCTATTTTTGATCAAGTTGTTAAGTCCGTAAGGAAATCCCGAATAGGAGATTTAAACTTGGGCTGTGGTAAAATAAATAGTGAGATAGAGCGAACAAATCCCTTGATTTGGTCGATAAAATGTTTAAGACAAGACCAAATTAAACAAATGCGGACAAGGTGAGTGCAATGAGTTCCTCCAACAACATTTCGGGTAACATCAAAATGAAATTTTGTGAAAGTCTAGATCGTTTCGTAGCGATTCGGTCCTTTTCACCTGCTCAGCAGCGAGATCTTTTCAAGAATGCTAAAATAACTGATAAGAAGTCTTACAAGCGCTTGATCATAAATGCCTCAGTGGTGAACTATATAAGCGAGATAGCTCCAAGTATTTTTAATTCGGGAGATTATCCATTACTAGGGGATATAATAGAGCAAGAGCTTTACAATCTTTGTATCAAAGTTAATCCGTCTTTAGACATCAAGGAAATTACAATTTTAATGGATGGAGACGAAGGTCTGCCTCTCCTAGACGCCTCGGATGGTAGTAAGGAAGATTTGCCGGATGAACGATATCTGGATATGGAGAACGAGTTACGCCGTTTTGTGGTGGGGCAAAATGAGCCCATTAAGGTTGTTTCACAAGCAGTCAGAAAGGCGAAAGTTGGCCTCAAGAGTCCGAATCGTCCAATTGGTTCGTTTATTTTTGTTGGACAAACCGGCGTTGGAAAGACAGAGCTCGGTAAGGCGCTCAGCAAATATCTTTTTGGGACACAAGAGTTAATTAGAGTAGACTGTAGCGAGTATGCCATGTCCCATGAGTATGCCAAACTAATTGGTGCTCCACCTGGCTATATTGGTCATAATGACGGTGGCTTTTTAACAGAAGCAATTAAAAAGCAGCCTGAATCGATCGTGGTATTTGACGAGATTGAGAAAGCTCACCGTAAAGTTCACAACTTACTTTTGCAAATTTTGGATGAAGGCCGCTTAACCGATAGTAAAGGACAAGTCGTCACTTTTAATCAAGCATTAATCATTTTAACTTCAAATATAGGTGTTGATAAAATTGAACAAATGGGTTCTGCGATTGGGTTTGGAGGTAGCAAGGAAGAAGTTGATGATAAAGTAAAGCGACGTGAAACTAGAAAAGCTTTAGAGAAGATTTTCCCGCCTGAATTCCTCAATCGTATTGATGAGGTTGTGCTATTTCGAGCTTTGGATATGAATGATAATCTGGAGATTATCGACATCATGCTGAAGGAAGTTCAGGATCGATTGAAGAAACTTGGTCTCAATATGAGTTTAACGAAGCGAGCTAAGCAGTGTTTAGTTGAGCAGGGAACTAATGAAAAATACGGCGCTCGACCTTTAAGACGTGCGATCCAAAAGTCCTTGGAAAATCCTCTTGCTGAAATGATCTTAAGTTCTACCTTTAAAAAGGGCGACGGAATTAAGATAGGTTACGATCGTAAGAAAGATGATCTAAAGTTTAGCGTCGAGTCTAAAAAATCAGTGAAAAGTCCAAAGCAGGCGTCCGTCATTTCGCGAAAAGGTAAAGCTAGTGCGGCGAAGGTTGGAGATGAATGATTCAACTGTTTCTGAGAATAGCGAGCTACTCAGATTTCGCCAACTTATTGCGCAGCTCAGAGATCCGCAAAAAGGTTGTCCTTGGGACTTAAAGCAGAGTCATGAAAGTCTCAAAAAGTATTTTCTCGAGGAAGTTTACGAGTTTCTAGATGAGGTTGATCATTCGAATCAGGATGGTATGGAGGAAGAGCTCGGTGACGTTCTATTACAGGTATACCTGCATGCACAACTGCTAGAGGAAAGTAGTCAAGGTAAAATTACTTTGGAAACTATCGCACGCAGGATTTCTGATAAAATAGTACGGCGTCATCCTCATGTATTCCAGTCCGACTTCGATCAAGCTGATTATTGTCCAGAAACAAGCTGGCAAATTATCAAATCGGAGGAAAAATCTTCAGAGCCTCCGAAGAAGCTCTTTGAAAAGTATAGGGCATTACCCCCGCTTCAAAAAGTAGAAAAAGTGTATAGAGAGATAAAGGCCTCAGGATTTAGATTCCAGAATCCTGAACATGCATTAAGTAAAGTAGATGAGGAGTTAGAGGAATTTCGTCATAGTGTTTTAATGGAATGCTCCGAGCGACAGCGTGAGGAGTTTGCAGATATCTTTATGGCGTTATATTCCGCGGCCGTGGAGTATGGTTATTCCCCTGAAGAACTAACTCAGTTATCTATGAATAAATTTCGTAAGCGTTGGGAGAGCTTCGAATCAAAAGTACAATCATCAAGATTGGACTTAAAAACTGCGAGTTATGAACAAAAAAGAATGTTGTGGGATGAGGCCAAGCGTGAGTGCTGAACTTGAACAACTTCAAGAGTTAATCGATCGTGAATTGTTTGAGGAAGCATGGGATTGGATACATGACAATGAGGCTAGCTTTCAAAATGATTCAATCTATTTTTACCTGAAAGCCTACACCTGCTTTAGAATGGAGTGGATGGAAGAAGCTATCGTAGCGTTTCAGGCTTCTATAAAATTGGATCCAACGAACTGTGCAGCATATTCTGATTTGGGCTACTTGCTTCTAATTCAAGAAAGATGGGATGAAGCTGAATTTTTCATCAAAAAAGTATTTTCTATGAATCCGCATGATCCGTTAGGAATTGAGCGTTTAGGCTTATTGCATTATGCAATGGGTGAACTTGAAGAAGCTCGAGAATCGTTCCTGGTCTTGTTCAAGTTAGGTAAGGGTTCGTCCAGAATTCACAATTATTTAGGGGAAATTCTACATCAGTTGGGGGAGCTTGAAAAAGCGCTATTTTATTTTGATCAATGTTTGAAGACTAGTCCTGAATTTTTTGAGGCAAATTTGGGCAAAGCTCAGGTTCTCGAAGATATGGGTAAGTTTCTGGAAGCTATAGACTGCTATCAGAAGATGATTCCCAATCTTGAAGAAGAGGAGGATTTGATAGACGTTTTGATGTCTTTGGCTAGTTGTCAGTATAAAATGGGGCAAATGGAAAGAGCTCATGGAACTTACCGAAAGGTTTTACAATTAATTCCAGAAGATCCCACCGTACTAAACAATATGGGTTTGATGTACTTAGAGTCAGGAAGATTAGATGCAGCTCAATCTTACTTGTCACAGTCCCTAAAGATCGAAGAAACGTTCGAGGCGCTTTTTAATCTGGGTAGATGTCATCTTCAAAATTCTCGGTTGAGATTAGCTCGTTCGAGTTTTCGCGGAGCATTGAAATTGGCATCTAATATGGATGAGATGTCACAGTCTTATTACCAATTAGGTCGGGTTTTATTGGAGCTGAATAAGAATCCTTTAGCATATGAAAACCTAAAGAGATCTCTTGATCTCAAGGGTGATTCGGTTGATCTTTTTTTACTCTATTTAGAATCTGCACATCGATGTGATCGAATACAAGAAGCCCTTGATATTTTACAAAAAATCAGACCTAAGAGTATTAACCTGTTCCACAGCTTATTTCTTTTTTATATGGGCCGTGGGGAGTTTGAAGAAGCGTTAAAAACTGTCAACTGTGGTCTGAGGAAATTTAAGAATTTAGCGGTGCTTTATTACTACAGGGCATCGATATATTCCTTAATGGGAAAATTTAAACTAGCTATCCGTAACTTAAAGAGTGCTGTAGATGGAGACACGAAGTATATCCAAATGGCCCGCTCTAATGCATGCTTCAAATCCATGGTTGATACCGTAGAATTCGAGAAACTCTTGAGTTCAAATTCTAATAAGCATTGACTCGTTCGTTACCATCTGGTACTCTTCCTCGCTCTATATTCGCCCAGCTACAGCTGTTGGCGAAGTGTTTGCTGTACATTAAATTGGTATTAACAAGAAAGAATTATGGAAGTATTTGGCAATTTATCTGAACGGTTGCAAGGGACTTTGCGCAGTTTGCAAGGTCAAGGTAAGTTAACCGAGGATAATATTAAGGAAGCTCTTCGAGAAGTGAAGATGGCTTTGCTAGAAGCTGACGTAAATATAAAGATCGTCAAATCCTTCGTAAACTCAATAAAAGAGCAGGTTTTGGGTAACGATGTTGACCCCAGTCTTGACCCGGGTAAGCAATTTATTAAATTGGTACACGAAAAACTTGTTGAGATTATGGGAAAAGTTCCTGAAGACCTCGCCCTAGAAAACGGCCGTTTGAACAAAATCCTTATGGTTGGATTGCAGGGTTCTGGTAAGACCACTACGTCTGGTAAGCTAGCAAAGCGTTATGCCAAGCAGAAACCGTTATTGGTTGCGTGCGATATTTACCGCCCGGCGGCAATTCAGCAACTTCAAACGGTTGCAACTCAGGTGAATGCCGGTTTTTACGAGCAAGGTGTTGATAAAGATCCTGTTGTCATAGCCAAAGCAGGCCTTGAAAAAGCTAAGGCTGATGGTCATCAATTAGTAATAATTGATACGGCCGGTCGCTTACAAATTGATGATAATTTAATGGGCGAGCTTGAGCGACTTAAAGCTGAGATAAAACCTCAGGAAATTTTGCTTGTGATTGATGCAATGACCGGACAAGAAGCTGTAAGAGTTTCTCAAACATTCGATGAACGTTTGGGATTAACCGGCGTTATTTTGAGTAAGATAGACGGAGATGCCAGAGGTGGGGCAGCCCTTTCAATAAGGGAGACAATAGCAAAGCCAATCAAATTTATCGGAATTGGTGAGAAGCTCGATGGTTTAGAGCTTTTTGACCCCGAGCGTATGGCTCAAAGAATTTTGGGTATGGGCGACGTTATGGGCCTAATTGAAAGGGCCAGCGGGGTAATGGATGAGTCCAAAGCTAAACGTATGCAAAGGCGAATGGGTAGTGGGCAATTCAATCTGGTCGATTTTCTAGAACAATTAGAAATGATGAACAAGATGGGCCCACTCGAAGATTTGTTGAAAATGATTCCTGGTATGGCTCAGTTTAAGGGGCAATTCGGAGGGGTTGGCGACGAAATGAAGCGTACTTTGGCGATTATTCGTTCGATGACGATTGAAGAGCGTTACAATCCTGAAGTACTCAATGCTTCGCGGCGAAGGCGAATCGCTCGGGGCTCAGGGACTGATGTACAGCAGATTAATCAGCTTATAAGACAATTTGAGCAGATGAAGCAAATGATGAAACAATTTAAGAAAATGGGAATGTTAAATCCCACCAAGCTAATGGGCGGTGGTGGATTACCATTTAAAATCTAGGAGGAATTATGGTCGTAGTTCGACTAAAGCGTGGCGGAGCAAAGCGAAATCCACACTATCGTGTAGTAGCTGCAGATAGCAAAAAGAAGCGTGACGGACGTAATGTAGAAGAAATTGGTTATTATCACCCTTGTGCTAATCCACCTAAGTTTGAGGTCAAAGCAGATCGATTAAAGCACTATTTAGATAAGGGTGCTGTAATGAGTGATACGGTGCGCAATTTTGTAAAGAAAAATAGAGTTCTTGAGCAAGAAGGTTAAAATATGGTTGAGTTAGTTCGCTTCGTGCTGTCCAATCTTGTAGACGCTCCAGATAATTTAGATATTAAGCAAATAGAAGGCGAAACAACTACTATCTTGGAGATAGCTGTTGCCAAAGATGATCTTGGTAGGGTTATTGGTAAACAAGGTAAAGTAATCAATGCATTACGTGAGTTGGTGCGTTCGTCATTAAATAAAAATGATAAGAAAATTGTAATAGAGGTGCTTTCATGAGTGAAGCCATTCGAGTAATTCGAAAAGTTGTAGTAAAGTCTATTGTAACTGAAAAACTTAAGGGTATCCTTTCCACAGAGACCCGTGGTCAAATGGATGCTATGGAGAACGATTATGGACGTTTCCAAGAGCATCGAGATGGCTATATCGCTCAGTGTCGTGAGAAAGATGTCAAACCTGATTATGAGATCATGAAAAAAATGGCAATGGAAGAAGAGCGCTTCAAGGGGAGCAAGCGGCAGATAGAGCAGAAATTGGCCGAACTTGGTCAATTGAAACTAGGTGAGGAATTTGTACACGGTACAGTCGATTCACCGGTGGAGGTTCAGATAGGTGATAACTGGCATGCCATAATGACCGGTATGGAAGTTGTTCTAGACGACGGCGTGGTCCAGCAATTGCGTAAAACTGAAGTTAAACTGTAGCTTTTTACAATGACTAGAAACAAACAGGCTATTAAAATAGGTTTTGCTCGGAAGCCTCATGGCTTGTATGGATTTATCAAGGTCACTCCATTAACAGAATTTGTCGACGAGCGATTTGCTCCGGGAGATTCAGTGATTTTGCAGTTGGATGATAAGTCTGCAGGGAAGCAATTGATCATTGAGGATAGTCGCTGGCATGGTGACGATATTTTAATTAAGTTTGAAGGTTATGAGGGTATCGAATCTGTACAGCATATTCGAAATGCTTATTTATTTTTGCCGGCGGAACTAGATCGTCTAGACTTAGATGAGGATGACTATTACGCTGATGAACTGCTTGGAATGCAAGTGATTACCTCAAGTGGCGCTGTTTTAGGAATTGTGAAGAGGTTGGAAGAGTACCCTTCAAACCCGGTGATGCAAATATTAAAGGGTCGAGTCGAAACCCTCGTGCCCTTTGTTAAGGCTCTGGTGCACAAAGTTGATTTGAAGTCGGGTAGAATTATATTGACCGATCAATTTACCTCCTCTTCCGTAACTTAATTCCTCAAGGAGTTTTCGTTGTTGAAAATTGATGTGGTAACTTTATTCCCTACGAATTTCTACGATGTTTTGCAAAGTAGTATCGTAAAAAATGCTCAAAAAGCAGGTGCCCTCCAGGTCAAGTTAATATCTCTACGGAAGTACGGAAGGGATAAACATCAGAGTGTGGATGATGCTCCGTACGGTGGTGGGGCTGGTATGGTTTTAGGAGTTGAGCCTTTTTATAACTGTTTACGGGATTTGCTTGGCTGCGCGCCAGAAAAAAAGTCATCCAGCCAAAAAGTATTGATGACAGGAGCAGATGGTTGTGTGTATAATCAGCGGCTCGCACTTGAGTTGGCCCAGGAAAAACATATTATTCTGTTATGTGGTCACTTCAAGGGAATCGATGAGCGAGTGCGTGAGTACGTAGATGGTATTATAAGTATCGGTGATTATGTGCTCAGTGGGGGAGAATTACCCGCGCTTGTTATCATTGACTCGTTGGCGAGGTTGTTGCCTGGGGCTGTCTCAGATTACGAAAGTATTAGTTCAGATAGCCACTATGACGGGCTCCTGGGAGCACCGGTTTATACTAGGCCTGCGAAATTTAGAGGATATGAGGTGCCGGATGTTTTGTTAAGCGGAAATCACAAGCTGATTTCCGAATGGCGTTTTCTGGAAGCGGCTAGGAAAACCGCTAACATGCGCCCTGATTTATGGTGTAAGTATCCGCTAGCAGAGAATCAGGAAAAGTTGTTGAAGAAGTATAAGATGGGGAAACTCATTGATGAGAGGAAGAGTGATCATGGATCTGATCCAACAGTTAAATAAAGAAGCTGAAGTCGAGAAAAATTATCCCGATTTTCGAGTGGGAGACACTGTTCGTGTTCACGTGAAAGTAACTGAGGGGAACAAAGAGCGTATCCAGCAGTTTCAGGGTATTTGTATAGGTCGTAAGCATGGCAGTACTAACCGAACTTTTCGAGTAAGGAAAATAAGTGGTGGTATCGGTGTCGAGCGTGTGTTTCCATATCAGTCGCCTGCTATCGATAGAGTCGAAGTTATTCAGTCGGGTAAAGTACGGAGAGCTAAACTCTTCTACTTACGAGACAGAGTTGGTAAGCGCGCCACGAAGATCAAGATACGTACTCGTAAAGACGGCGAGAAATAGTAAATATTATTCCTTTAGCAAGTTTAAGCAATACAAGACCGGTTTGTATAAAAACAGCCGGTCTTGTATGCTTTTTTCTGAATTAATGAGACCATCTCACGATGCCCCGAGCAAAACGTACTACATCCAAAAATAAAACTTCGAAGCCCTGCATTAAAAATAGCTGTAAATTGAGTGATAGCTCTGACATTAAGCCTAAGAATAAAAGCTCTGACAATCCTTCATTAACTAAAAAAAAGCCAAAGTCGAAGTCTGCAAGATCTTCCACGCCGACTATTTACCAAGACATAAAAGATTGTAGTCTCGTAATTGAAATACGAGATATTCGTCTGCCTGAGAGCTCAAGGGTCCGTTTTTTAGACACCAAATTTGGATCAAAAGCGAGGGTTATTTTTCTTAGTAAAGCGGATTTGGTAAGTGTGAGTTATAGAAGGGCCGTAGTTGCTGAATTCCGCAGACGAGGTTTCAAAGCCATGGCTATTGAAACAACTAAAAAGCCCGGACAGCTATTAAAGATTTTCGATCAATTAACGCGAGAATACATGCCATCCAGTTCGGTGTTAAAAGTGTTACGAATTTGTGTAGTTGGTCTTCCAAATGTTGGGAAATCTACTCTTATTAATACTCTTCGAAAGAAACGTGTTGTTCGGGTAGCGAATGCTCCGGGGATCACCAAGGGGCGCCAATGGATTAAGTTATCAGAGAATTGTTATTTACTTGATACTCCGGGAGTAGCAACTCTAGCGCAGGCTAACGATACTGATCAGAGACTTAAGTTTGCGTTGTGTAGAATGATTTCTAATAAGGAATATGATAATGAGGAATTAGCATTTTTTGTTGTGAAAAAATCATTTAATCAGGGGATTGAGAACAGTTTTTTAGATGTTAATCTAGATGAAGCTTTACAAGATTGGGATGAATTTTTACGAGCCATTGCCGAAAAGAAAGGGTATTTTCTAGGAGGTCGAAAAGTGGATAGAGAGCGCTGCGGAAGGTTGATACTTCAGGAGTTTAAATCGCTGAGAGGAGAGCTTGACCTAGATGAGTTTCTTCCACAAGTAAATGATTCTAGCTCGAGAACTTCGCAATGTCACAGTCCATCCTTTGAGGTAAACGACTTGCCAATTGATATACCAGGGGAACTTTTCGATACTTTTTTATTATATTGTTGGAAGCGAATAACTGAGAAAGGTAAAGTTGTGCCATACGATCAGTTAAGCATTACATTCGTAAACAATCTACAAATGGCGGATTTGAATCAAAAATACCGCGGCAAGCAGGGAGCAACGGATATACTGACCTTTGCATTAGAGGTGCCATTTGAGGATCCATTCGGCTCAATGGGTGATATTTATCTCTGTATGAGTGCAATGGAAGATCAGTTCGAATTAAAATCTAGGCTAAAGCTCGTGTTGTTTTTAGTGGTTCATGGCTTACTACACTTACAAGGTTGGACACATCAAGACGTAAATGATTATGAACAGATGATGGAATTTCAACATGAAATATTGAATAGTTTTATGAAACAGGAGTCCTAAGCTTATGAATTATGAGTTGTGGACAATACTGATTTTATCTTTAGCATTTGCTTGCTACAGATTTTTACGAAGAAGTTTAGAGTTCAATAGAGACTTGCCAGACTTTTTGCGTTCCGCCCTACTTTACGAATTACTTGTGGTGTTAATGCTTAGCCTCTTACTTTATGAATTTAAGGCGTACTTATCTGGAGTTGGTAGTCTTTACAGTCGCTTTTTTCTACTCTTGCTATTGCTTTTTTCGTACTACTTGCTCAGGATATTGTGTTTTTCCACTTCGAGTTCAGACTTTCCAGTTGATGACTTAGACCAGGGGTCCAGAGAGCGATTAAGAGAAGGGCTTTTTGACTTTGCAGACGGAACAGTCAAGGAAGCAATGGTTCCTATCAATGATGTATTCAAGATTTCTGCTGATCAGAATATCGCGGGTCTCCTTGCACATAGTGATTTTACACCCTACTCAAGAATTCCCGTATTCGAAGGAGAAAAAGATAATATCGTAGGAATTATCTACACCAAGCATTTGATTAGTCGGATTTCAGATGCATATGAAAATTGCGATGATGCTCAACTTTCGAATATTGAGCTTGAGTCCTACTTTGTGAATGAGCATATCAAAGAAGCCTATTATGTTCCTGAATTAATGTCACAACTAGTTTTATTACAAGAATTTCAAAAACGTATGATTCAAATGGCAATTGTCGTTGACGAATTTGGAGTAATCACAGGAATTATAACTCTAGAGGATTTAATGGAGACCATCGTTGGAGATGTTCAAGACCGTCGAAATGATGACGAAAGTCTACTGCATACCTCTGAGGGTAAACAGTGGGTGTTTGATGCAAAAATCGACTTAGATGATGTTGAGGAAATTATTGGATGTTCCTTGTCAAGTGAAGATGAGGAGGTTGAAACTCTAGGGGGTTATGTTTTTCAGCAATTCGGTTATTTACCTCTTGCAGGGGATTGTTTGAAGCAAGAGGATTTAGAGTTTCACGTACTGGAATTAGAGAACTATCGCCTTCGTAAAATAGCTGTGAAGAAGGTAATTTTATGACGGTTTTTTGCATTGCTTGGGGGTTGTTCTTTCTGAGTTTGAGACGCCTCGGTATTATTCGTGTTATTTATTTAGCCGGGTGTTTGCCTCACTTAGATGCAGAAGTTTTAGATGAGCGCAGCTTTAATGAATTAAAAGCTTATTACAGTACTCGAGAGCTATGGTTTAACTACATCTATTTCATATTGGCTTTTTTTCCACTTTTTATAGCGATTCACCAAGATTGGTTTAAATCTACGGACCTAATAATAGTCTGTTCCTCTTTTTTGATAGCTTATGCAATTTTCTGTATCTGGTTGGATCGATCAATTATAAATGAAAATAGTAAAGCAATACAGCCCTTGATAGGCCTTTATGAGAGATTTTCCAATCCTTTTGTAGCCCTCAGTAAGTTTGAAGAAACTCTCGCCATAAGCGTATTGGGAAATGAATTATGGGGTCAGCTCAAGTCCCGTCTGAAAGAATATATGATCCGAACATCATTGGATCACGCTCAGAAGCAGGACGAACAAGATTTAGATCACGAAGAGCGTGAAATTTTACGTCAAGTAGATAATTTATTTAAGACTCGCATTAAAAGCATTATGACGCCTTTGGCTAGAGTGATTACTCTTCCGGAGGTATGCACCACAGTAGAAGCTTTGGACAAGGCACGATTGCATGGTTTTTCTCGCTATCCTGTAGTTTCAAATAGCAATAAAGTAATAGGTATTTTTAGAGCGAATCAACTGCCCCTTTTACATCATTTAGGTGATTCTATTGGATCCCATATGGATGATGTGATTACCATGGATTCTGCCAGCTCATGTTATGAGGCATTAGAAATTTTTCAGCAGAATAAGCGCCAGTTCGCTGTCGTTACTGATGAGGAGATGAGTCTGGGAGTATTAACCATTGAGGATATTTTAGAAGAATTAGTGGGTGAGATCGAAGATGAATTTGATCAATCGAGTCTAAGGAAGCTCAGCAGTGATACCTATGTAGTGGACGCTGTAATGGAACTTGAGGAATTTGTAGAATATTTTCAGCTTGATTTACCTGAGACCCGATCAAAAACCGTCAATGGTTTTCTACTAGAATACTGCGGAGGCATTCCAAGTAAAGGTACATTAATTAGTTTACTAGGTCTGAGAATTTTAATCCTAGAAGCAGATGCACGACGTATCAGCCGGTTGAGGGTCACTAGACAGTAGATGTTTTATTTTTTCAGTGATTTTTACTTGACGATCTACCGAGTTTTTCAAATTTTAAGTATTGTTCTTCACTCAGTTTAAAGTCTATACGGGCTTCATCCTTGCTTGCTCTGGCAACAACCACTAGAAGTTTGTCACCAGGCCGTAGTCGATTTTGAGTTCTAGATTTCTGCCGGAATTCAGATTTTTGTTCATTGAACTCCCAATAACCCGGTAATTCTGTGATTGATATAAAGCCCTCCACTCCGAATTTAGGTATGCAAGCAAATATGCCAGATTTAATTATGCCGCTTACTTGGGCTAAAAACTCTTGGTTAATATATTGTCGCATGAAGGCTACTTTTTTTCGTTGCTGGTAATCTCTCTCAAGGTCAACGGCACGCCTTTCTAATTGAGAACTTTTTTGTGCAATTTTTAGTGCTTGCGATAATCTTGGACTTTGTAATTTTTTGCGATATCCAATTTTGAAGGGGTAAATTGGAAATGGTAACTTTAGATGGTTATCTATTATAAATTGACGCATTTGCCGGTGAACTATTAAGTCTGGATAGCGGCGGATGGGAGATGTGAAGTGACAATAATATTCTAAAGCAAGCCCGAAGTGTTCAGACTTTTCGATGGAGTATACGGCTTGCTGCATAGATCTCAGTATTAATGGCTGGACAAATGGTTTGATATCTTCCTTGCACTGCTCGAGAATATTTTGAAACGTTTTGGGCGAGTTAAGCTCCAATTTGTTTGTATTGATGCCAACAGAATTAAGGGTAAGACGCAATTCTTCAAAAATTTCAGCACGAGGAGTTCCATGATATCGAAATGGAGCAGGGATACATTGCTGAGCACAAAATCTAGCCATAGAGACATTGGCAGCGATCATGAATTCCTCAATCATCTTATGCGCATCTACTCTTTGTAAGGGTGCAATACTTTCTACGTTGTAATTTTCATCCAATGTTATTTGAGGTTCGGGCATATCAAAATCTATAGTGCCTCTTTGAATTCGCTGATACCAAAGTGCTTGATACAATTTATAACAGTCTCTTATTTGTGAGTCATAATGGTGAGATTCTTTACCTTCGTAAATGGCTTGAACTTGCTTGTAGGTGAAGCGTTGTCTAGATTTAATTTTAGATGGATAAAACCACGCTTTTTTAAGATGCCCTTTTGAACTGAATAACATTTCACAAGTCATAGCATGTCGGTTTTCGTTTGGTATTAGACTACAAAGATGATTACTCAATTGTTCTGGTAGCATTGGAATTACTAGTCTAGGAAAATATAGTGATGTACCTCTTTCTTTTGCACATTCATCGAGGGGACTATTTGGTCGTACAAAATGACTGACATCGGCAATATGTACACCCAGTTTATAGTCTTCGCCTTGCTTACTTATGCTTATGGCATCGTCAAAGTCTTTCGCAGTAGCTCCGTCGATTGTAAAACAAATTTGATCGGTAATATCTAATCGCTCACATAATTCGATGGGGCTACTTTCAATGGAGCTTGTGATTTTGGGCGAAAATTCAATAGGAATATCATACTGAGCTAATAAATCTTGTGCGTCAAGATCATATCGAGTAGAGGCTTTTTCTAATACATCAATCTCGATATGATCGGTAGCTACTTTATCGGTAGGTAGCGCTATATACCAGCAATTATCCTCAAGTTTTTTTTTCTTAAACTTAGGGCTTAATACTAAAGGTAGAGACATTGATGTACGCGGAATTAGTCGCCCCTTATTTTTCTGGAATAAGATTTTTGATGTTCCCCTCTCAAGTACTTTGATGACACGGCCAATTAAAGTACCATTATTGCGTCGCTGAGTAATTTGCAGGCGAACTTTGTCACCGGCTAATGCTCCTTTGGAGTTCTCAGGATAAACTTTGACTACTTTCTCGTTTGCAGAGACTATCAAAGCCCCTGACTTGTTCTTTTGAGCATAACCCTCAAGGCTCTCACGGTCATTTTTAGCTTCAGTTTTTTTAGATTTAGGATTGATTCTGTAGCCTTTACCTTTACGGTTTATTAGTCTTTCACGTAATAATTGGCTTAGCTCTGTTTTTACAGCATGCCGGTGAGCATAATTTGCAGGAAGATTTTGCAAAATTCCTTTGACTGAGAGCCCTGTCTGATTATTTTGGGCTAACAAGTCTAGAATAAGCGACCTTAAACGATCAGCATTGTTGATTTTTTTAGAAGTCTTCACCACCTCCAGTGTATCATTATGCTGCAGTAGAAAGGACAAAAACATGAGTGAGAGGACTAAGATTGTCTACTTTGGAAGCTCCGAGTTCTCGGCTAAAGTCCTCAAGGACTTGGCTTTGAGTAAAAAATTCTCTATTGAGGCTGTTTTTACTCAACCTGATCGGCCTTACGGACGTAAGAAAATTTTGACCGCGCCGCCGGTAAAAGACATGGCATTAAAGTTAGGGCTGAAGGTTAATCAGCCAATATCTATGAAGAAACTTGCACCTCTACATCAGCTAAGAGAAATTAATCCTGATTTTGGGGTAGTAGTGGCTTACGGCCAGATTCTCCCGCAGCGAATTTTAGAAACAGCAAGGTTTTCTTTTCTAAATGGACACGCTTCTGATTTACCTCGCTGGAGAGGGGCTGCTCCAATGGAGCGCTGTTTGATTGAAGGCGACAAACAGACTGCTATGAGTATTATGGATATGACGGCAGGTTTAGACGAAGGTGATGTCTTAAATAAGGAAATTTTTAATATTAAATCAGATTGGACTATCCGTGAGCTCTCTGATTGCATGCAACGGAGTTGTTCCCGACTGTTAATGAAAGTCCTAGATAAAAAAGCTTTTTTTGATGAAAATCGAATAAAACAACCAAACTCAGGTATTAGCTATGCAGCCAAATTAAATCGTAAAGATGCTTATGTAAATTTGGAACATGAGAGCAGCCAGATATTTAATCAATGGCGAGCTTTAAGAGATCACTATGGATTAGTGTTTAGCTGGAAGGGTAAAAAATTTATCGTGTGGGATCTTGAATGGACTTCCACTGAATCAAATAACCAACCAGGGAAGATTTTGATTGACTCTAAAGATGAGATAGGTCTTGAGCTTAGAGGCGGATTTTTCAGGCTCCTCGAGATACAAATCGAAGGTAAAAAGCGAATGCCAACAAAGCAGTTTTTGAAAGGAGCCTCAATTTTTGAGGGTGATTTTCTGCAGGCTTATGAGGAGAAAAGTTGAAAAAGAAGACTCTTTATATTTGTACAGCATGTGGGCATCAACATAGTCGATGGCAAGGGAGTTGTTCAGAATGCAGTCAGTGGAACACCTTACAGGAAGAAGTTACGGCAATTTTGAAGAAAAGTGACCAGAAAAAAGCGAAAACACTATCACGTGGTGTTAATGCAGTAAAATTGGAAGATATTAGCTTAGAGAATGAAGATCGTATCAATACTGGAATAAGCGAGTTAGATCAGGTTTTAGGAGGAGGGCTGGTTCCGGGTGCAATGGTTCTGATAGGCGGTGAACCAGGAATTGGTAAGTCTACTTTATTGCTACAGTTATGTAAGAGTCTAGCTCAGTCAGAATCGAGAGTTCTTTATGCTTCCGGAGAAGAGTCTGAATCACAAGTTAAATTGAGGGCGAAGCGTTTGGGTTTTGAGAGTGGCGAAATGTATCTTGCTGCCGAAACTTTATTAGAGTCTATTCAAAAGCACGTGCTTGATACCAAGCCGGACATTCTGATTCTGGATTCAATACAGACGATTCGTACTCAGGACTTGGAATCAACGCCGGGCACGGTTTCGCAGGTACGGGAGTGTACCATGAGACTTCTGGATTTTTGTAAACCTCGAGGGTTAACTTGTCTTTTAGTTGGGCATGTGACAAAGGGTGGAGAATTAGCTGGCCCAAGAATGTTGGAGCACATGGTTGATGTCGTTTTACATTTCGAGGGTGACCGTAATCACGTATTTCGTCTTCTTCGTAGTCATAAAAATCGCTATGGCGCGACTGATGAGGTCGGTATATTCGAAATGAGTAATCAAGGTCTTCAGTCAGTTTGCAATCCTTCAAAGTTTTTTCTAGAGGATGAAAGTCTGGAATCAGGTTCTTGTTTAAGCGTTATTTTAGACGGTAGCCAAGCTTTTTTAGTAGAAGTCCAGGCCTTACTTAGTGATAATCACTTCACACATCCTAAGCGAACAGTTATGGGTTATGATTTGAACCGTGTTCAATTATTACTTGCGGTAATGGAAAAGCGCATGGGTTTAAATTTAGGTCAGTACGATGTTTATGTGAATGTAGCAGGAGGTATTAAAACTTCAGACCCTGGTTTGGATTTAGCAGTGGTAGCGGCAATTCTGTCATCCTTAAAGAACCAAGCGTTGCCTCATGGAGTTTTAGTGTTCGGGGAAGTTGGTCTTGGTGGAGAAGTTAGATTGGTACCTCGTGCAGACTACAGAGTGCGAGAAGCAGTCAAACAAGGTTTCGGTGACATAATGCTCCCTTCGAGAGCTAGATCTTTATTTCAAGAGGAATCATATTCAGAGTTACTGCGTTTTGTCGATGCAATTGGTAGCACTAGAGGGTTATTTACATCTTAATATTTGTAGCTTGATACCTCATTGTTTAAGCAGTGCGCAAAGTAGATTAAGAGTTTATAATAAAAAATCGCAAGATCTAGCGGTCGTTATTTTGAAAGGGAGCTATGTCTGCTAACCAATTTTATGAAGAAGGTTTAGAAAGTCTACAGAAGGGTGATCTAGAATCGGCGGAGAGGTGGTTTTTAGAGTCGATAGAAGCATTTCCAGATGACGTTTATTCCTATAACAAATTAGCCTTTGTATACAACGAGCGCAATAAATTTGAAAAAGCAGTAGAGATCCTTAAAAAAGCTATCAAAGTTAAAGGTGGAGATTTATTTTCGCATTATCTATTGGGGAATACCTATTTGGATAAAGGAGATTATGACAGTGCAATTAAGGAGTTTAATAAGGCAGTAGAAATAGATTCTAAGGATGTCTATTCCTGGAATTCTTTGGCTCTAGCTTACAAATTGTCTGGAGAATTTGACATGGCTTTGGAATGTCTTGATAAAGCTATATTTATTGCCCCAAAAGATATTTATAATTACAACTCTAAAGCAATAATACTTTTTCAGAGAGGGCAGTTAGAGGATGCTAAATTTGTAATAGAGCAAGCTTTGTTATCAACTCCTGAAAATCATTTATTACTCGGTAATTTAGGTGAGATTCAAATGCGAGAGGAAGACTTTCGCGGTGCGCGGCGGACTTTCACAAAAATTGCTAAGACATATCCAGACAAATCTATCGGACACTACAGTTTGGGTAATCTTGAAGTTGAGGAAGGTAATTTAAGTACTGCGCTAATATATTTCAAAAAGGCCGAATCACTGGATACGAACTCCTGGAAGATAAAAGCGGCACTGGCATCAGTCCAGCAGGAATTAGGGCATATAGATGAGGCGATTTCTAATTATGAACAGGCGATTAGTTTAGAGAATAAAGATTGTGGTTTACTCACCGATCTGGCGGCATGCCAGAAGCGCAACAACTTAATTCTTAAAGCATGGGGTAATCTAAAAAAGGCTATCGAAATTGATGCTTCCTATGCGTTTGCTCA
>CAZRWM010000027.1:0-23619 GCA_964603885.1 uncultured bacterium | reverse complement strand
GCTTCTTTGGCAGCGGCTTCCGCAGCTTCTTTGGCAGCGGCTTCTTTTGCAGCAGCTTGAGCAGCTTCTCTAGCAGCAACTTCAGCTTTTGCCTTAGCTTCAATGGCGGCTTTTGCTTTTGCTTCAGCGGCGGCTTTTGCCTTAGCTTCGGTAGCGGCTTTTGCTTTTGCTTCAGCGGCGGCTTTTGCCTTAGCTTCGGCAGCGGCTTTTGCCTTAGCTTCAGCGGCGGCTTTTGCCTTAGCTTCGGCAGCGGCTTTTGCTTTAGCTTCAGCGGCGGCTTTTGCTTTAGCCTCGGCAGCAGCCTTTGCCTTAGCTTCAGCGGCTTTCTTTTTGGCGGCTTCGGCTTTCTTTTTAGCGGCTTCAGCTTTTTTCTTGGCCTCGGCTTCTTTCTTTTTACGCTCAGCTTCCTTTTTCTTTTTAGCTTCGGCTTCCCTTTTTTTCTTTGCTTCAGCTTGAGCTTTCTTTTTTGCTTCAGCCGCCCGTTTTTTGGCTTCCTCTCTTTGCTTTTGTTGACGCGCTTTACGCTTAGCTTCAGCCGCCCGACGCGTAGCTTGATCAGCAGCTCGTTTTTTTGCGGCGTCAAGCTTTGCTTGTGCACTTTTTTCGGCCTGCTGTGCTTTTGCTCTGGCGGCAGCACTATTATTATCTGGTGTAGAATCCGCTTTATTCTGTCGTTGTTGAACCTTTACTGGGTTATATTCCACTCTCGCACCTTCTGGGGCAGCCGAAAATGAGAAGCCTGGTGTTACGGCAAAAGTATTCCCCGAGTCATCCATTGCCTCAACTTCCCCTTCGCTGACATCCACACCAGTTTCACCTTCAGCAGAATCGAATGCGGATGAATCAAACTCACCTTCCATAGAATCTAGTGCTTCGAAAGAAGCCTCACCTGCAGGCTCAAAATCAGTTCCAAATTCAGTCCCACGAACACCGGCCGTTGCAGTTGGAGTTTTTATCTCAAAAGATTCTCCTTTCACTAGCTTTTTGGCTTTGACCCACAATCCTCCAAAAAACAAAGTGATTTTTGAGGTTCTTACAGATGCTTTCTCAGTTTTTGGAATTTGAAACTTTGTACGCGCTGAAATTTTTAGTAGCCCTGTATCTTTGAGTTCTATTGAAACTTGAGAGTTTTCTCTGACATTTACGATGTCACCAGCATTTAATACTGATCCTAGTTTGGCATTGAAACGTTGAATACCTCTTAAAATATCCGCTTTACCCTCGATAAATTTAATAGTCCCCTTGTCTACCGTAGCTGATAAAGAAAAACTGAACATGAAAAAGGCTACAAACGCCCACAAAGATCTCATCTATTCAAGCTCCAATGTCTCTAGTGAGGGTGTGAAGATTGATGCTGCTGCCTATTATTATTAAATCAGACCGAGACGCTCCCCAGCACCTAATATCGTGGAGTATAGCATTCAAGAATTCATCGTCACAAGGTCTTCTTGAAGTACCCATCTATCGTATTTCATTACTGTATTTAATACAGGACAGGATTGATACACGGTAATGTCTGAAGTTCGTTATAAAAACTTTTGAAAAAATTAGTTAAGCTTAGTAATCATACCTTATACATCGTTAATTGAATTATAAGTCCGAATAACGCCTTTACTTATGATCTTCAACTTCATACAAATTTTTTTTAAAGATTTTGTCGCAGTACACAAGATTTACATCTTTCGAATTCATAGTTAAGTTTTAGTCCTGCTGAAGAGAGTGATAATCTTCTCTAAAAATCGCTAGCAAGAGGTAATCAGCATCAAACTTCTGCCCAAGAAAGCGAGTTAAGCGTCATTATGTTAAAATATATTACTCGGTGGCTATTCATCTTAGAGTTTCACGTAGCTTGTTGAAGGATTATTTTCAAGCACATTGCACCACTTTTTATTGGAGGCAACATGCGTCAATCAGTGCGGTTTTTTCTGTCTGATCAATTGGTTGAACTATCTGACCTGGATTCCAATATGACCTTGTTGAACTTCCTACGTGAGGAACGTCAACGATGTGGTACAAAAGAGGGTTGTGCAGAGGGTGATTGTGGAGCTTGTACAGCTGTTATTGTTGATGTAAACGAGGGTCAACTAACCTGCAAAGCAGTCAATTCATGTATTGTTTTTGTAGCGTCCTTAGATGGAAAACAAGTCATAACCGTAGAGGATTTGAAGAGCTCGGATGGGGTCCTCCATCCGGTTCAGCAAGCAATGGTCGATCTGCATGGATCGCAATGTGGATTCTGTACTCCCGGTTTCATCATGAGCCTTTTTGCATTGTACTATTCCGAGGAAAACCCTGATTTTGAGTCTATCAATGATGCATTGATTGGCAATCTTTGTCGCTGTACTGGCTATCGACCTATTTTGGACGCAGCCAGATCAGCTGTAGATACCAGACCATCCAATCATTGGGATCAAGCGATGAATCTGATAAAAGATCGACTTGAACAACTTCATGATGGACAAGACGTACAATTAGTACAGAATTCAGGAAGCTATTTCATTCCTAGAAGTTTGAAAGCTTTATTAAGACTCAAAGCTCAATACCCACAAAGTTATCTGTTGGCAGGAGGTACAGACCTTGGACTTTACGTAACAAAGCGGAAAATGCATTTGCAAACAATTATACAAGTTACTAAGGTCCCCGAACTGTTAGAATTAAGCTTTGATTCCGACTCAATTCGTATTGGCGCCGCCGTCACCTACTCCGAAGCACTGAAAAAATTGGGTGACCATTATCCGTCTTTCTGTGATATGCTTCTTAGACTAGGTTCACGTCAAATTCGTAACCTTGGAACAATTGGTGGTAATCTTGTGAATGCCAGTCCAATTGGTGATTCGCCTCCGTCTCTAGTTGCTCTCGGAGCAAGAGTTGTACTCAGTTCAGAATTCGGTGATCGTGAAATGCCTCTAGATGAATTTTTTCTGGATTATCGTCAGACTGCTTTGCGGCCGGAGGAGATCCTCAAGACAATTGTTGTTCCTCGTTTAAGGAGAGGTTTCTATTTTAGAACCTATAAATTGAGTAAGAGATTTGATCAGGATATATCGAGCGTATGCGGGGCATATTACTTAGAACTCAATGGGGACCAAGTTGTGGATATTCGGATTTGCTATGGTGGCATGGCAGCCACTCCAAGACGAGCGCTCAGTGCTGAAGCATTTTTAAAGTCTAAAGTCTGGAAGAAGGATACTATTTTGTCTGCGATGCTCGAATTGGCAAGTGATTATCAGCCGATGAGTGATTTTAGGGGGTCCGCTGAGTACAGATCATTAGCTTCTCAAAATTTGTTACTGAGATTTTACCTGGAGAGCACGGGGGAAGTTGGTTCTAGAGGAGTTCTTGATTATGGTAACTAAATTTCGCGGTGGAGTTGGGTCAGCGATTGCTCACGATAGTGCCCATAAGCATGTTAGTGGTGAGGCGATTTATCTCGATGACATTCCAAATCCAGCAGGTTTATTACATGGCCAGATTGTTATGAGTGAAAGAGCTCACGCCAGAATCTTGTCAATAGATGCGACGGAGGCGCTAGGACTCGACGGCGTAGTTGCAATATATACCGCTGAGGACATTATCGGGCACAATGATGCTGCCCCTATATTTTCCGACGAGCCCGTTCTAGCTGAGGAGCTTGTTGAGTATGTAGGTATGCCGCTGGCTGTAATAGTAGCCGAAAGCTTCGATCTGGCAAGCAAGGCGGCTTCGATAGTGAAGGTTGAGTATGAAGACTTAGAGCCAATTCTTAGTATTCAAGAAGCTTTGAGAAAAGAGTCCTTTGTAGCGCCAGATCACACTTTAAGGTTAGGCGATGCCAGAGCAGCTGTTGAAAAATCTGAGCATGTTCTTGAGGGGCACTATTGTATTGGTGGACAGGATCATTTTTATCTAGAGGGGCAAATTGCAATGGCAGTGCCACAGGAGGACAATGATCTACTGGTTTATAGTTCAACTCAGCATCCGAGTGAAGTGCAGGCTTTGGTAGCAGAATTTATGAACTTTGATCTTCACAAGGTAACGGTTGAGGTACGGAGAATGGGTGGTGGTTTCGGCGGTAAGGAAACACAGCCCGCCATAATGGCCTGCTGTGCGGGGCTGGCTGCTTATCGTTTGGGTAAACCGGTAAAGATAAGAGTATGCCGTGATGATGATATGATCATGACAGGTAAACGGCATAATTTTGAGGTAGATTATGAGGTAGGTTTTGATCATGAGGGAGTAATACAGGGCGTCAAAATGCAGTTGGCGAGTCAATGCGGTAACGTCGCCGATCTTTCAACTTCTATTCTTGATAGAGCTCTCTTTCATGCTGATAATTGTTATAACCTAAAAAATGCTGAATTACATGGTATTCCTTGTAAAACTCATACTGTTTCAAATACGGCTTTTCGAGGATTCGGAGGTCCACAGGGAATGATTGTTATAGAGCATTTAATTGATGAGATTTCTCGCTATCTGAAAATTGATTCATTAGAAGTAAGGCGTAGAAATCTTTACGGTAAAGAAACCGACAACATAACCCCTTATCACCAAAAAGTTGAAGATAATATTGCCCCAGAAATTTTAGATCAACTTGAGATGACCTCTGATTATCAGAAGCGGCGCAGAGAGGTGAACGAATTTAATGAAAAGAATGAGTTTTTCAAGAAGGGATTAGCAATTTCTCCCGTTAAATTTGGAATCTCGTTTACTACTAGCTTTCTAAATCAGGCTGGAGCACTCGTCCACGTATATAAGGATGGGAGTATTCACTTAAACCATGGTGGCACTGAAATGGGGCAAGGGCTCTTCATTAAGGTGGCTCAGGTTGTTGCTCAAGAATTTCAAGTAGATGTAGAACGTGTAAAAATAACAGCTACCACTACAGCTAAAGTTCCAAATACATCAGCTACAGCGGCTTCGTCGGGCACTGACCTAAACGGCAAGGCGGCGCAAGCTGCTGCAAGGCAAATTAGGCAAAGGCTAGTTAAGTTTGCGGCAAAGCATTTCGAAGTCAAAACTCAAGAAATTAAATTCAAAAGTAATCAAGTACTTGCCGGGACTAAAAGTTTACCATTCGCTGAATTCATTGACCTTGCTTATCATCATAGAGTTTCTCTTTCCTCTACAGGTTTCTATGCTACTCCTAAAATTTTTTATGATCGCGACAGAGCTTCAGGGAGACCATTTTTCTATTATGCATATGGGGCTTGTGTCAGCGAGGTTATAGTAGACACACTAACGGGCGAATATCGCTTTTTAAGAGCTGATATCTTACATGATGTCGGTCACAGCATAAACCCGGCTATCGATCTAGGCCAGGTAGAAGGTGCTTTTATTCAAGGTCTAGGATGGTTAACAATGGAGGAACTCTGCTGGGACCAACAAGGACGGCTAAAAACTCACGCGCCTTCTACATATAAAATTCCAACCTGCCGCGATATACCTCTTGACTTAAGAGTCGATTTAATGCCTCAAGTGAGTAATCAGGAGGACACTATATACCGCAGTAAAGCCGTTGGAGAACCGCCATTTATGCTTGCAATTAGTGGGTGGTTGGCTATAAAGGACGCCGTTGCTGCAACAGCTAAAGGCAACATTTCCGTACCTTTGAATTGCCCAGCTACCCCCGAACATGTTCTCATGACAATCCAGAAAATGCGGAGTTAGTTTATATTGGATACATGGTGGATTAATAGAGTCCTTGGACTACAGTCTCAAGGAGTCGCTTGTGTAGTTGTAAGCATTGTCAAAGTTCAAGGGTCTGCACCTCGTGAAGTAGGAACACGAATGATAGTTTCGAGGCATGAGCAGTGGGGCACAATCGGTGGTGGGAACCTCGAGTATGAAATTACATCGCAGGCACGCAAACTTTTAACACAAAGTAGTAGTCAGTCTCTTTTAGTCGATATAAGCTTAGGCGCTAGTATGGGCCAGTGTTGTGGAGGAAAAGTTCAAGTGCTAATGGAACTAGTTAACCCTAAACCAAAAATAATTGTTTTTGGCGCGGGTCATGTAGGTAAAGAATTAATTGATATTGCCAGTCAGTTACCATTAATTATTGATTGGGTAGACGAACGAAAAGATCAATTTCCTGATAAAGAATATACTAATGTGAAAATTATCGTACCTCAAGATTGTTCTCAGGTACTAGAAGATCTGGAAGGTAACGAGCCCGTCGTGATATTGACTCATAATCACGCGCTTGATCTTTGCTTATGTGAAGCTCTGATGAGGCAGAAACACAGAGCTTACATCGGTTTGATTGGTAGTAAAACCAAGTGGAGGCGGTTTGAAAGTCAATTACTAAAGCGAAATTTTGATTCACAGCTAATAGCAGGTATTCATTGCCCTGTGGGAGTGGAGGGAATTACTAGCAAGAATCCCAGGGCTATAGCTATAGCCATATTGGCTCAGTTACTTCAAAATATTGCCCTGCCGGGTGAGGTTGATAGTTCAACGAATTCTTCTTCTGTGAGTAATTTGTGAAGATATCTACACCTTCATCGAATCTAGAATCTCTATATCTCGGTCCTGTAGAAGTCTGGGATGAATTTTGTCGCGCCTTCCAAGCGCAGCAACTCTTACTCAAATGGGCTAAAGTTCCTTTAAGCTGTCTCGTTTTTCAAGGTGGAACTGGGGTGGGTAAATCTTCCTGGATAAATCATTTTGCTGGTGAGTTAGTTAGTCAGGTGTCTCCAGTCAGACCTTGTACCGCAAAACCACTATTTCTGTGTTCCGCTAGTGCTGAAGGATTGTTGAGGGAGAGTTTGAATTCTGTTGAACTAGATTATTGGGTATTTGATATTAAGGTTTGCGATTTTGCGCTACCGGGTAACTGGGTTCTGGTTGATTGCCCTGATTACGATTCTTTAGAAGTAGGTCATCATGCTTTGAGTCGCTTTATGTTACGACTCTCCACTGCAAAACTATTGATCACAAGTCCCGCTAAGTATGGAGATGAATTAACTATTTCAGCCTTAGAATTCGCACGCGATTTAGGTCGTCCTTGCAAAGTTATGGTGAATAAATGGGATACGTTACCAATGGATCAAATAGAAGAATTCCAGCAAGCTGTCAAGGATATTTATCAAGATTGTTGGTCGGCTTCTGCTCAAGTTGAACAGGATATTGATAGGGTTAAAATAGACCTTATTGATTGGGTACAAGAGATTATGAAGGAAGGCTTTAGTCCTCAAAATGGTCTTAAGGTATGTATTAGTGATTTAAAGAACCATTGCCAAGAAAATTATGGTCAGAGGACTTACGACTTAGAGAAACTCAGCGAAAAGCTAAGTAATGATTACTCTCAATTTTGGGAGCGACATCAATTGATTCAACTGAAAATTGAAAAAACCTTAAACCAAAATTTATCAAGAATTGCAGAAGAGAAAATTTTCTATTTTTCCAAGTTCATGATGAAACATCTGTTTTCTTTCGTAAGTGCTCTTAAGCCCGGCAGTACGGAACCGGAGTCCTCAGATGGTGGTGACCCTTTCGAGTATTTCGCCCGAGAAATTCGAGAGAATTTACAGATTACATTACAGCAGAATTTAAATAATTTGAATCATAATCATGCCGGACTGAAATGGGTTACCAATTATCCAGCTTTTGACCTAAATGAAAAACTAAAAGATTTTGATAACGGTTTTGCCAGCCTGAAAAAGGATATATATTCTCAACTTAGTGAAAAGTTTAGTAAAAATGCCGGTACCAAGCATTCCGTTATGGCTGTATCTCAGGAAGTTTTACTTAGTTTAGTCTTTTACTCTTTTCTCGGGCCAATTGCTTTATTGCCTGGATGGGAGCAAGTGCTTTCTGGTCTTTGCTATATGGTTTATGGAAAAATTCCTTCAACACATCTACCTACGGTGATATTGGAATTAGAACAAATAAATGATGAATGTCGTAAGAAATTTGAGCAATTTCTGAGAGACATACTTGAGGAGCCGAATAAGTCTCTTCGAGAAGTAGGTTCTAATGTGCAGAAAAACTACACAGATTTCTGCAAGGAGATAGACTCTTTAAGTTTGATGGTTGAGGATCATATATGAGTCTATTTTTGCCAGAAAAAGATTTATTGCGTCGCTTTTTTATTACTGAGGACCAAATTAAAGATCTTGAATTTCTATCAGATAAATTAAAATTTCATAGTCAACATTTTCATGTGTTTTTACTCGGGGGTACTGGTAGTGGGAAATCTACTCTTCTTAATTGTCTTGCGGGTCAAAATTTAGCTACCACAGGGATGCAGCGTCCCACAACGACAGAGTTGACCGTCTATGGTCACATAAATGATCTTGAGATGGCAGAGGGAACGATTAAAAAGTTTGCGCCCAAACCCGAGGATCCGACTATTTTTCAATCGCTTGTTCTCTGGGACTTTCCAGATTTAGATTCCCACCAAATCACAAACCATCAATGGAGTTATCTATTTAAGCACTACGCAGACTGTATTCTTTTAGTGGTTCATCCTGAAAAAACTAAGCAAGCTTCACTGATTAAATTGGTGGAAGAGTATCCTGGGATTCCAAACGTTTTAGTCTTAACTCACAAAGATCAGTATTCCCCCTGTGAGCTTGAGATAGTTGTGAATGATCTTGAACTAATATATAAAAATGTTCTTAGTGTTGATTCAGTTTCGGACTTTCAGGATTCGAAGACCAAGATGACAATGTATTTTGAATCGATAAAAAAAGCTGGATTTCAGAAGTTTAAGAATCGCAATATATCAAACTTGATCCAACATTGTGAGCCAGCTTTAAAGTCCTTACAGCTTTCATTGAGTAGTCAAGTTAGTGGGACTGAGTCGGCCATGAAAGAGGTTACTAAGCTTTTGAAAAATAGTTCTAAAATATTATCACCAGTTGTTTTTCAGGTTTTTCAGGAGAAGATTTTCGCGGAAGTTCAGAATGAACTATTCCAGAGGCTTTATAAAACAACACCTGGCTGGTCAGTTTTGATTTTAGAATCATTATCTAATTTACGTACTAAGAAATTACCTTTGTCAAAGAAGGCTATTGCCTATCAAGCTTTACCTTTTTATTCCTTACAAAACAAATGTTCTGTATTAAGTTTCTCTGAGTCACTTCTAAATAGTTTTCGTAGAGATCATATGTCAATGATTTTAGATAATCAGCAGCGCTTACGTTCTAGGGCTCAGAGTTATTCAGTCTTACAATGGATAATGGCTTTTCTTCTTGAAGTCATGTTCCCAGGTTGGTTGGTTTTTCAAGTTGTTAATAATCTTTCAGTGGGTAGTTTTTCTGTAGGGATGTCATTATTAGCTATAATTTTAGGTCTTCTTGCGTCTTTTATCAGTGGATTTTTGCGTTTAAGACAAAGGTTGAAAAATTGTTATGGTGAAGTTTGGCGGCTTTATCAGAGTGAGCTTTTCAGGTGGTTTACAAAGATATTCGAACAGGAATTGGAAAGACTAAATATTGATTCCGAGGAACAGCGACGTAGTCTTGAGTCCGTTAATGAGCTATTGCAACTTCCCCATACTAGTTCTTGAAATGCTACAATGCCATTTTCTTAGAAAACCTTATGCCTAAATTTATTTTATCGTATATTTTCATCTTATATATCTCGATCGGCTCTAGTTGTGCTAGTCAATACTTCCTGGTGGAAATGGATGATACCCAAACGGATCATCTCAGAGCTTATGGGTTAGCTTTTTTTGCACTTGAAAATTCCTTGAAGGTAGAATGGTTACTGAACTTTAAAGGTGGTAGCTTCTTAATGCCTCTATCCGAAACAGTTAGGCTACAAGCTGTACTTTATGGAGTTTCAGCCAAGGTAATAAATTCTTCTCAGTATACTGAAATATCAAGGATTATTGCTGACAACAACATGCATAAGGTAACTCTTGAGAAAGCACCTAAAATTGCCGTATACACCCCTAAAAGTAGTGATCCTTGGGATGATGCTGTTACCCTTGTTATGAACTATGCCAAAATTCCATACAGCAAATTGTGGAATGAGGAGGTACTATCTGGAGCACTATTTGAGTATGACTGGCTACATCTCCATCATGAGGATTTTACTGGTCAGTATGGAAAGTTTTATCGCACTTTTCGTAAGGCACCTTGGTATCTTAAAAAAGTTAAGATGTTTCGGAAATTGGCTAATGATGCTGGTTTTAGTAATGTTAGGGAGTGGTTTGGCGAAGTTTCCAAAATGATCCAAGAGTATGTTGCTAAAGGGGGATTCATGTTTGCCATGTGTTCCGCCACAGATAGTCTTGATATAGCTTTAGCAGGAAGAGGGATCGACTTCATTGACCCACGCATTGACGGTACTCCAATTGAGGTAGCGCATCAAAACAAGTTTAAGTATAGTCACGCTTTCGCTTTCAAGGACTTCAAGACAATCACCGATCCTCTGATTTATGAGTTTTCAGATATTGATGTCTCCAGATATGGCAACATACCTTTTCCCGAAAAAGAAAACTTTGAACTTTTTGAGTTTTCCGCAAAGTTTGATCCGATTCCAACTATGCTGACACAGAGCCATCGGCGAGTAATTAAAGGTTTTTTGGGACAAACGACTGCCTTTGATGGGAAGCGGCTCAAAAGCTCGGTTATTAAGCTCGGGAAGGTTCTTTCTGAAGATATTTATAAGTACATTCATGGACGTTTCGGTAAAGGGACTTTTACATTTTATGGTGGACATGACCCTGAAGATTTTTCACACGCTGTCGAAGACCCACCAACGGATTTGCGTCTTCATAAGAATTCGCCGGGCTACCGCTTGATACTAAACAATATTCTGTTTCCAGCAGCCCGTCCAAAACCGAGAAGAACCTAAGGAATATTCTAGTGGACAAAGTAGCTCACGAATCTGAAAAATTATTTCAAGAAGGCTTAGAAATGTACAAAAAGCAATTGTATGGTGAGGCCTTAAAGCGCTGGAAAGCGGTTTCTACTATTAACCCAAACTATCACAACATTGGTATGTATATAAACGTTTGTCAGCGTCAAGAGGTTCAGACTCTAACCAGTATTGAGAGTGTAGATATGCCTGAGGAGGACCTTGGAGGCGTAATACTTGTAGATAGCGTGGTTGAGTCCAAGATAGAATTTGAAAATTATATATGTCAAAAGAATTTTGCCGAAGCTGAACATTGTTTAGAGTTATTACTGAAAGAAAGGCCCAGTGACCCTGTGGCTATGGTATTTCTTGTTAAAGGATTTCTGAAAGTTAAAAATGGTTTACGAATGAAGGAATGTGCAAGAAAGCTCGTAAATCTTCAACCTTATCTTGCACATTCTCATTACATCTATGGTAGTGCTCTTTTTCAGCTACAGCAGTTTCGACAGGCTCAAGATGCGTTGGCTAAAGCTTTGAGATTGAGGCCAAATAATTTTAGAATTCTATACTACATGGGCATGACACAATTGGCATTGCGTGATCCTTTAAAAGCGGAAGATTTTTTTTCGAGAGCTAAATTAATCAACCCTAATAACAAGAGTGTTATTAATGCAATGAATCAATTAGTGGCGCAAAAACAAGATCTTGAAAAAAGTATCAAGGAAGCTTCGGAAATTATGGAATCACAGCCTAAATATCCTGATATACTCTTCAAAGTAGCTAATACCTATGTAAGATCTCATTGTTTAGAGAAAGCTTTTGACTGCCTTGAGAAAGCTTTGGAGATAAATCAGGATTACAAGGAAGCTCTATATTTAAGAGGTAAACTTGAGATCGAGATAGGTCAATATGACAAAGCTCTCAAAAGCCTTTCCAGGATTTTGAATTCAATGGATAAAATGCCTTTTGGGTATGATAATGTTATTCAATTTGAAAAAGTCGGTTACATAGAGGAGGCTGCTTGCGAACTATTACGCATCTTAAAACTTGAGCCTGATTTCGGCGCTATACACATCGAATTAGGAAAAACTTATGTCAATTCTAGTCAATTTGCTAGAGCTCTGGAAGAACTTGAAAAGGGTCTGGCTTTGAGTCCTCAGTACCCAGATGGCCATTACTACAGGGGCTTATGTTTACGAGAAAACGGTGATCTAGATGAAGCGATTGATTGTTTCGCAACTGCACTGGAACTGAGTCCTTCTTATTTTGATGCTGGATTTGTAATGGCTGAGTTGCTGTTGAAGCAATTGAGAACGAAAGAAGCGCTCAAAATATTAAAACGGTGTGTGACTTTATTGCAGCCAAATACTGATGAGTTTCAGCGATTTCAGAATATGATTCAATCAATTGAAAATTCCCAGAATAAGTAGGTTAACCCACATGTGTGAGCATAGAAAAATTTTGTTTAGCCCGAATAAACTAAACTATGCTCAAGGTGATCGACCGGATGTAGATTGTATCCTTTGCGCCGCCAGAGATTGTGTTGAAGGCGTAGACCAGCTAATTGTTTTTAGAGACGAAAGATTTTTTATAACCTTAAATCTTTTTCCTTACAATCCTGGACATCTCATGATTGCTCCGAATCGTCATCTAGAAAGTTTGGAAGAATTAACTGATGACGAGGTTTATGGATGTCACAGATTGCAGCTAATAGCAATTAAAGTTCTTCGGCTTATGTACAATCCGCAAGGATTTAACTTAGGGTATAATATAGGGCAATTTAGTGGTGCAAGCATTTCCCACCTTCATTTTCATGTAGTACCAAGGTACAGCAGTGAGGTTGGTTTTATGGATGTAATTAATGGCGCGAGAATTATTGTGGAAGAGCCTGTAGCTACAAGAGAAAGAATGAGAGAAAAATTCGAACTTTTAGTCCGTCAGGAGAGTAATTAATGAGTGTTAATCTTCGTAATCTGATACAGCATTTTTCAGAGTCTGATTACGGTCAATTCGAAGTTTCCGCGGGAGCTCAATCGATAAGCTTAAAGCGTCGTAAAGTTTTAAAGTCTAACGGGGCGAAGGAAATCGAGAATAACCAACCCGGAATCAAGAGTGAAGTCTCTGAAACTAATAAACTAACCTCTGAAGTAATTAAAATAAAAGCAAACCGGGTGGGACAGTTCTTTCCAAAAGTTAGTGTGGGAGATAAAGTTGCTATAGGTCAAGTTTTAGGGTTTATAAAAGCAATGAATATTATGAATGAACTACGGAGTACCCATGTTGGGGTCGTTCGTCGACTAGTGGCTCAGCACCAGGAGGGTGTAGCCTTCGATGAACTGTTGCTTGAATTGAGCGAGGACAGTAATGAAATTGATTAAAGTGTTGATTGCAAATCGTGGAGAGATAGCATTAAGAGTTATTAGAGCCTGCAAGGAGTTGGGATTGAAAACCGTGGCTGTTCATTCTACTGCAGACTCTCAATCTCAGCATGTACGATCAGCAGATGAAGCAGTGTGTGTAGGTCCGCCTGCGGCTCGTGAAAGCTACTTAAATATGGCAAACATTATATCTGCGGCCGAAATTACTGGTGCGGATGCAATTCATCCTGGGTATGGTTTTCTCTCTGAAAATGCTGATTTTGTAGAGGTGCTAACTGATTGTGGTATTAATTTCGTCGGACCTCTCGCTGAATCAATTACAAAAATGGGGGATAAATCAAGGGCTCGTCAAACAATGATAGAGGTTGGGGTTCCCGTGGTGCCAGGTAGCGATGGATTGATACATTCGGTAGAGGAAGGTCTTGAAATAGCAAAGAAATGTGGTTTTCCTGTGATGGTTAAGGCCTCGGCCGGCGGTGGTGGTAAGGGAATGAGAGTTATTGCGTCAGAACGAGACTTTAGGGACCAATATGATATGGCTCGAGCTGAGGCCTTAAATGCCTTTGGTAATGGTGACTTGTATGTAGAAAAATTTGTCGAAGAACCACGTCATGTTGAGGTCCAAATTCTTGCCGATCATCATGGTAACGTTATTCACCTGGGTGAGAGGAATTGTTCCATTCAGCGTCGTCATCAAAAACTATTGGAGGAGGCTCCATCACCTGCAATATCTAGCGACTTGAGAGATCGGATTTGTGAAGCGGGCGTTCTCGCAGCAAAAGCCATTGGCTATCGTAACGCAGGGACCGTTGAGTTTTTGGTGGATAAACATGAAAACTTTTATTTTATGGAAATGAACACGCGCTTGCAGGTTGAGCATCCGGTGACAGAAATGATAACAGGAGTAGATCTTGTTCGAGAGCAATTGCTAATAGCCCAGGGTGAAAAACTGAGCTACAGTCAAGATGAGATTAATTTTAATGGTCATAGTATAGAATTTAGAATCAATGCAGAAGACCCTAATCGTGACTTTGCTCCTTCTCCAGGAGAAGTATCGAGACTGACTTACCCAGGCGGATATGGGGTAAGAATTGACTCTATGATATCCGCCGGAGATAGTATTTTGCCTTATTACGATTCAATGGTTGCTAAATTGATAGTTTGGGGAAAGGATCGTAAAGATGCTATTGCTCGTGGGCAGAGGGCTTTACGGGAATTCGAAATCGAAGGAATTGAATCTACCGTAGATGTGCATGATCAAATTATTTCTACCGATACCTTTAAGAAGGGATACTTCACTACAGGTTTTCTAGATAGGGAGTTTCTCAAAGAATAGAATGGAATGTAGTAAAGCCAGATAGACGGCGTGGTTATTACGAAGTTCCCTAAAAGCTTATCATGAGGAAAAATCATGCAAAAGAGTCGGGTAAATTTTAAAGGTTGGGTTGGTTCAATCCGTGTGGTCATTTTAGTTGGCTTTTTCTATTTTGTTCCTGATAGCCAAATATTATTTGCAGCCTCTGGTACAGAAAATCCAAAAGCAAGTAAGTTTTTTCAAAACGGTCAATACTACATGAAGCGAGGAAGAGTAGCTATGGCCTTGAGGGAGTGGACAAACGCTTTGAAAGCAGACCCTCAATTTGGAGATGCAGCCTATGATTTGGGAGGTGCTTGCTTCTTGATGGGGAAGCTCGAGTTGGCAGAAAAATATTGGTTACTGGCAGCTAAATTGGATCAAAAAAACCATAAAGTCTGGGACTCTTTAGGATTTTTACATACACAAAAGGGTGATTTTGATAAGGCTCTAAAATATGTCGCGAAGGCCATAAAAATTTCTCCAAAATACGTCAATGCTTACATCAATCGTGGATTTATATACGCCTCTGTTCGTCAGGTAGACCTGGCTATAGAAGCCTGGAAGGAAGCTCTCAAACTCGATTCAAAAAATATCAAAGCGCGAGAGAATCTAGCAAGAATCTACCTCACTATTGGTAAAGAAGATGCTTCAATTAAGGAATGGAATAAGATAGTAGAAATAGATTCAAAGTACGCTTTTGCTCATTATAATTTAGGTCTAATTGAGGGTGGACGCCGAAATTTAGAAAAGGCAATAGGTCATTACAGTAAATCTGTAGCTTTGGAGCCGAAATTTGCGGCAGCCCATAACAATCTGGCTTTTCTATACTCCGTAGATAAAAACTTTAAAAAAGCAGAGAAACATTATCTCTTAGCAATTGAAGGTAATAAAAAATATTCTAAAGCATACACTAACTTGGCGGCTTTGTATGATCAGCTTAAAAAACCAGAGAAAAGTATTCTGCAGTTAAAGAAACTAGCCATACAAACGCCGAAGGATCCCGTGGTTAGAAACAATATCGGTTTTTTACTAAGTCAAAGCAGCAAATTGGATGAGGCGATAAAATGGTATGAGGAGTCCATCAAATTGTGGGACAAGTATCCAAATGCATACTATAACTTGGCGGAGGCTTTAGAGAAAAAAGGGAAATATGCTGAGGCTGTTGTGAACTTTGAGATGTGTATTAAACTAGCCCCCAAATCACCTAGGAACGCTAAGACGCTGGAACGAATCAAGAGGTTAAGTAAGGCAGAGGGCAAATCTGAGTGAGATTCGTATTTTTAACGTTTACAGCAATTGGTTAATTCCTCGGACTAGTGTTAATGACTACTGACTCAAGAGGGTTGACGGGGGGAACATCATCCGCTACGTTATGAGAGTCACAGTCGTTCTTATGGTAAGAATATATGAAAACTAATTTTTCATTCCAGCGTTCAGATTAGGAGGCCGTTTTGATACGCCGCGGAACATACGATAAAAATGTTTTTCGAATTAATCAGTTTGTTGGCCTGGTAGTCTTTGACCCAAACCAAGGTAAGTTGAATCTTTATTCGCGGATTCTCAAGGTTAATGAGAAGAACTTTGTTATTGCATGGCCTCACGATATTCAAGGTCAGAAGTTTTTCTTTAGAGATATCAATTTCGCAGTACTTCAGTGTTTAATAGGTAGCGAAGTTGTCAGTTTTAAGGTAGCCGTTGAAGATCATCATACAGAGAACTTTGATACGGGTCATATGCAATTTTCCACTCCTAAATTTATGGATGCTTTGCTTCAAAAGCGCGCTTATGAAAGAATTCGTAGAGAGGTTACCTTAAAATTCAGAGTACTTGCTGACAACGGATTCAGCAGTAAACTTTTTGAGGGTATGACAAATGATATTAGCGTGGGAGGTATGGAATTTAGCTCCATGGAACTTCTTGAGCCTGGGGTTGAGATTGAAGCAAAATTTACACTAGAATTCTTCGATTTTATGGGCGTGACAGCTAAAATTATCCGTCGAACTGAATCCGATGAGAATGGTAATTTAGAATATATTTATGCTTGTCAGTTTACTGGTATTTTTGAAAGAGAGCGCTTAGCTCTAAACCAAATTTTGCTTAGGCATTCTACTCCCTTGCCGTCTCCCCGAATCATACCCCAGGATAATGATAATTTATAACTTCTTGGATAGAGGCAGATATGTATACACAAGTGAACCAGGATAATTCAGTAACATTTAGACTCTATGCACCTCGTGCTCATAGAGTAGAGGTGGCAGGTAATTTTAGTCTATGGGAGCAAGTTCCATTAGAACCAAAAGGTCAAGGTTTATGGGAGTTAACTACGCAGAGCCTGGGATCTCGTGACATAATTTACAAATTTGTGAAGGATGGAGAGTATATTAAGGACCCGAGAATTTTAAGGACGGACAAGACTTCAGATGATAATTCGTTGATGAGTACGTCCGGAGAGAAAGGCACCTTGTTGCATGATTCCCTTTATTCGAATGCTCTGGGTAAAGATATGAATTATCTCGTGTATTTACCTCCTAGCTACTTCCTTACGAATGAAAAATACCCTGTCCTTTACCTGATGTGTGGCTTACTGGATTATGAATTAAGCTGGGCAAATAAGGGTAACTTGGCTGAAATTTCTGATGAATTAGTTGCGGATGACCGTATCCAAGAAATGGTTATTGTTATGCCAGACAAACACGAAGCCTGGACGAGTCAAAATGATCAGCATAAATTTCACGAATATATGACAATGGATGTGATTCCTCAAATAACCCAGAATTTCCGAGTTTGGCAGGGTTTTGGAGGTCAAGCTGTGGAAGGTTTATCCATCGGTGCTCACTGGGCGTATAAAATCGCATGCAACAATCCGTATCAGTTTGCTTCTGTCAGTCTTTTATCTTGTCCGATTTCTGAAGAGCTATATCATTTGACTCGAGAAAGTTTGAATCACCTCAAAAATTCAGGATTGAGAGTAAGAGTTAATTGTGGAGATGGCGAGCAAGAACTGATTCCTGAGTGCGATCGTTTTTATAATTTTTTAACGGATTTGCAAATACCCTGTGAATTTTATGTAGGAGAAGGTCCTCACGACTGGCCTTTATGGCAGCGAGAGATTTACAACTCTTTGCAATTCCATTCATCGTCGTTTAAGGCCATGTAGTGTTAGTTCAGTAATGATACTCTCACATTTGATATTGGTGTATCGGAGATTTAGAAAATTGCCTATAAATCAATTGAGATTATCGGTGTAGTTAATGTTTTGGGCCCTTCTTATAAGTACTGTTGTTATAGGTAGCTTTTTTGCTTTCTTTCCCGTTATGCGAGTGATAGGCGGTGGGGGTAGCGATAACGAGTTATTTAATCAGGCTCAGGATGACATTAACAAAGGTGATTATGCTGGCGCTGAAAAAAAACTCCGTACTCATCTCAAAGAGGATCCCGATAATGTGGGTTCTGCGCTTAGTCTCCTTGAAGTTTACAAGGTTCGGGGTAAGCATGATGGAGTTGCAAGAGTATGTCGGCAGCTCTTGTCATTATATGAGGGCGGTCGCCAAGAATTTAATGTTTATGCTATCCACAAAGATTTTGCAGAGGTTCTCTGGAGTAGAAGGAAGTATGAGGAGGCTTTTTTCCACTATGTTAGATCACTTAAAGAAGACCGTAACTCTGGTGGACTAGACCGATTGGCATACGCGTTAGGTTCCCAAGGATACTATAATGAGGCTATTGATTTACTGAAAGAGTGCAAAGAGAAGGACCCTAAAAACATGCAGGCAATTCGAAATATGATTCCCTGCTATATAGGGATCAAACGACCAGATGAAGCACGAAATATTTTACTTGATTTATTGGCAAATTCTGCATCACAAAATAAAGATAATTACTTATTAGGTAAGCTGTTTTATGAAATGGGTGATCGAGAGTCCGCTCAAAAATATTTCATAGACTTTTTGTTGAATTTAGATGCTAGTCAGGCTGGAGAGGGACAAGATGCTCTGATCCTGGTCATGTCGGCCTACTATCATCATCCCGGTAGTTTGTCATGCAGAGAGTGCGATGTGTGGACCCGTGTCTTCCAAAATGTACTTGCTTATGTTTATTTAAATCCTACTCAGAAGCAAGAAATTGAATGGCAATTGGGTTTTATGCTACTACTTAGAGATACGGAAGCGTTAAATTTCGAAGCAGCGAGAAGTTGCTGGCAGCCTATTCAGAGTCTCGGTACCAATTATAAGAATATCAGCAAATTAATTACCATGCTGGACCAGCGGAGAAGTCGAGAGGAATGGTTGAACGAGTATGATGAATTTAAGGGACAAAATTCTTTTTTAGATACAGTTACTGTAAGTAGCACGAACTTAAAAGCCTCCGAGCTTTTTGAGATACCTCCCTTTCAGAGCTTGATTGTAGAGGAATGGCTTAATCCTTCTTTGTCAGGTGATGCGAAACATGTATTCAGTGTATCGGAAAAATTTAATATTAAAGAATTAGAAACGATGTCTCCGCAGCAATTCAAAACTACTATTCAGCGTTACCTAGAGCGTCAGGGATATGTGGTTAGACGTGAGATAGTTTTAGATGGTGCGGGGACAAGTCTTTATCTGCAATGTACAAATAAATTAAATCAGTCTGTATTTTGCTCCTTTCATCGTAATTCAGGGGATACTGGAGAAATAGAGTTGAAGACGGCAGTTGATCAGATGGCTCAACATGAGATTGACAAGGCTCTTATTGTGAGCTTAGGTTCATTCACTGAAGCAGCAAAGAAAATAGCTGGAAAAAATGATATAGAATTAATATCAGGGGCCAGTCTTCAGGCGAACTGGGTTGATAAGAAAAAAGTTAGAGACTAAATAAATCGGTTAGTCAGGGTCGTTACTTTTTACAAGAATCGAATACAAATTGATGGATTACATGTTCCTCATTGTCATTTCTAGCTTGAAAATTTGAAATCATTCGAGAACATTCAGTAAGTAGCTTAACTATGTCTTGTCTCTTAAAATAGTGCTGCTGAAAGACTAATTTACTGAGGTAATAATCGCTCTTAAATTGTTTCTGAAATTTTTCCAATTGAAAATCGTTTAATCGGCCTTCAAAATACTCTCTGATGTTATTTGACAGTTTTTCTTTCTCCTTGCGGCTGCGGGAAGTTAGGTATCGATGAGAATATTGAAATAGCATCAGCTCATCGGGCTCATTAATCCAGTTTTTGAGATCTAATAATTTACGAAAATGAGATTTCGTAGAAATAAGTAATCGAGTTGGTTCCCATTGCGAGGCATTTTTAAGTTCTTGGATTTCTTGTAGACATCGCTTAATGCGTCGAGTTCCAATTCCATCAAGGAATCCAAAAAAATTCGTGCTATTCGATTTTGGAAAAAGCGGCAAAACATCTTGGATAACGAAATTTTCTTCTCCAGGTTCTAAAAATAAGCGGAGTTTTTGTAGTTCACTTAAAATTTGTAAAGGGTTTGATTGATGAATATCCGCAACTTTTTCTGCTAAGTACTTATTTACCGGTAAATCCATTATTCTCATTGCTTGTTGAGTAAGATTTATAATCGAGTTCAAACGTTTAGGCTCGGGCTCAATTACTTGGCGAGCTAGAGATTCCGCTTTTTTCTCAATTTTAGAAAGGTAAAGTAACTTATAAAATTTTGGATTGGAGGAATTGTGGCACGCTGTAAGTAATTTATCTCGCTGACTTGTAGATAAAGTCTGCGTGTCATCGATAATATAAAGCGTGGGTTTAGCAAAAAGAGCCGGCTGTACAAAACTTTGACAAATTTGATCAATGCCTTGTTCTTTTACACTTATCCATTGGCTGGAAAATTGATTGGTCCTACATAGTTCTCTCATGTGAGACATTCGAATTAATTCTTTCTGAAAAGGACAGGAGCCGCTGAAGATCAAGCATTTAGCAGATACATCACCAGAGTTATTTATTAGAAAATCGAGAAGTTTCACTACGTTTAAGGACGTAAAGTAATATTATATTTTTTACTTAAAGTTTCTAAAATCTTTTCTAATTGTTGACCCATCTCCTCTTCTGACAGGCTGCGCTCGCTTCCTCTAAAATAAAAAGATACTCCCAAACTTTTATGATTTTCAGAGATACCTTTTCCCTCATATAAATCAAAAATTTGATAGTTTTCGAGATTTTTAATCTTGAGCTTTGATATTTCTCGCATGATTTGTTCTGCCTGAATATCTTTAGGTGTAATCAAGGCGAGTTGTTTCTCTGCTCCTGGTAGAATAGGAAGAGGTTTAAATTTTTTCATTTTTTCTTTAGCTGAAATGATTGGATCTAAATTTAATTCACAGATGGCGACCGGTGAAAAAATTTTCTGTTTTTTCAGATAATTGTTTTCAACTAAACCAGCAAAACCGATCGGTTTGCCCTGAAAATAAATATCTTGTGTGATTGCTTTATCTATTCTGTGATGCGGGCTTTTAGATTCTCTCCATTGAAACGGATGATGCAGATGGGCGAAAAGTCGTTCCACAATACCTTTTAGGTCAAAGAAGTCTGTACTAGTATTTTTATTCTTCCAGTCATTAATCTGAATTCCACTGATGGCGATGCACAAGTGGAACTCCTCTACGTACTGGGCGTCAGACTTTTTGGAGAAAACAACTCCTGTTTCAAAGAGGCCGATTCGACTATTTTGTTTTTTATAATTATTGATAGTTGTCTCGAGAAGTTTATCCGTAATATTGGTTCGCAAGTAGGCCACGTCCTCTGCTAGAGGATTTAGTAGTTCTACACTATCAGGATGTTTCTCTCTAGCGAAAGAATAAGTTACGCATTCACTTAAGCTTTCTTTAAGCAAGGCTTGACGAGTTTTTTCTACCACTATTTCTAATGGTTTATCTCTTAAAAGTTGAAGTGAGGATCGAGGGGCTTCAAATGGAATTTCATTATAACCATAGATCCTGGCGATTTCTTCGACCACGTCAATAGGTCTCTCTAAGTCATGACGAAAGCTCGGTGGATAAATAAGAACATTTAATTCATCTATTTGCTCGAGACCACAACCAAATTTTTCTAGAGTTTTATTTACCCATTCCGAAGTCGGAGTTATACCTAAAATTTTTGTAATTAGTTCATATGAGAATTTGACAGGTTTGCTGGTAAAGGTTTTTGGGTATGCATCGATAGTTCCTGCGTAAAAACCTCCTGCGATTTCGAGTACGTGTTCGATAGCAATGTTTGCCAATTCATTTGGAAATTCAATATCCATTCCTCTTTCAAATCGATGGGAGGCTTCAGTATGCATTTTTTGTTTCTTCGAAGTTTTTCGAATTCTTACAGGGTCAAAATAAGCGACTTCCAGAAATACATCCGTAGTATTATCGTCGATTTCTGAATCTGCTCCCCCCATTACTCCTGCTATCGCAGAGGGGCCTTGTGTATCGCAAATAAGTAAGTCATTTGAATCAAATTTACGGTCCTCTCCATCTAATGTTTGAAGGGATTCACCCTCTCGAGCTTGACGAACAATTATTTGTTTTCCCCTAATTTTGGAAGCATCGAAAGCATGCATCGGGTGACCATACAGGATCATTAAATAGTTAGTCAGATCTACCACATTATTGATCGAACGTTGGCCAACAGCTTTAAGTCTCTGTTGCAGCCAGCGCGGCGACGGTTCGATTTTCACTCCGCGGATCAAAGCGCCTACGTATCGTGGGCAGCCTTTTGAATCTTCTATTTTTATCTGGAAATCTTTGAGATCTTTATTTTGTAACTGGGCATTAGGAAGCTTGTAGGGAATTCCGGTTTTTACAGAAAGTTCTCGAAGAACTCCACGAAGCCCAAGCCAGTCCGGACGATTAGGCGTAATTGATAGTTCAATTTGTATATCTTCTTCAAAGTAAGATCGAAAGTCTTCTCCAATTTCATAGTTTTCATCAAGCACCCAGATTCCATGAGATTTTTCAGCAAATCCTAGTTCCTCCTCTGAACAGATCATTCCCTGGGAGAATACACCTCTAATCTTTCTGGGTTTTAATTGACCAAAAGGTAGAATTGCCTCGGGGAGGGCAACCGGTACTTTCATTCCGGCTGAAACATTAGGCGCGCCGCAAACGATTGTTAACAATTCCGATTGTGATACATCAACCTCACAAAGTTTGAGCTTGTCTGCATCGGGATGTGGTCTACAACATTTTACAAACCCTACTACCACATCTTGGAAACTTGCTAATGTCGGTTGACTAGCTTCAACTTCGATTCCCAAGTCGGTCAGGACTTCTTCAAGTTTGCTGTGGCTGGCATTCCAGTTCATATATTGCTTTAGCCATTGGTAAGTTATTTTCATGAGGCTCCCAGTAATTCCTTACGATGATATTTGACCAGTTATGAAATAGATGAAAGATTTTAACAAGAAACCTTACATGGGCCAATAATCTGTCATTGAAATCTTAAACTTCCTTCGATTTATTGAAAAAAATGTCAATACTAAAAAACTTTTTGAAACTTTTCTAACCGATCTTGCGTAGTTCGTAACGGAGTACAGATAGAATTTTTGTAGCCAAGCAGTCTAACTGCGGAGGAAACCATGAGAACCATATATCATAGTCAGAACTTAATTAAAATAGGTATGGCGGTAGCCGCTTTCGCGGTCTCACCCTTATTTCTGAGTCAAGTGGAAGCCCAGACGCTCTCCACCCAAACGGCGGTCAGTGGAAGCGGTCGCTATGATGGGTTGGGAGGCAATTATGGCAACTCCGGCTCCTACGGCGGAGGTAACGGCTACAATAGTGGCAGCGGCTACAACAACGGCTACAACAGCGGTAACGGTTACAACAACGGCTATAATAGCGGTGGCGGTTACAACAACGGCAGTGGCTATAATAATGGTGGTGGTTACAACAGCGGTTATAACAATAATTACGGTAATGGCTATGGTAACGGAAGTAACTCGTACTACAGTGGTAATGGCTACGGTAACGGGTATTATCCTGGTGGTCAAAATTATGGTGGTGGATACGGCTACGGCGGTGGATACGGTTACGGTGGTGGCTACGGCGGTGGCTACGGCTATGGCGGTGGATATGGCTACGGCGGTGGATATGGCTACGGCGGCGGAT
>CAZRWM010000026.1:21714-24044 GCA_964603885.1 uncultured bacterium | reverse complement strand
TAGTCTGAACTCGCCACTGTCGACAATTTCTTCTCCAATATCGCTTCAACATCACGAACAATCTCTGGGGAGGTTCTGTCCATTTGAGCCAAACGTTTTGCAGCTTCAACCTGCACCTCTGGAGAAAAAGAGGACAAGATCATCGCCGCTTTATCGGAATTTAGGTAGGCTAAAATAAGTGCAATGGTTTGAGGATGCTCCCCCGATATAAAGTTCTTCAAATGTTCTGGGTCAGCCGCACGAATCAAATCGAATGGCTGTACTTCCAAAGATGAAGTTAGCTTAGAGATGATATTTTCAGCCATCTCATCTCCGACCGCGCCTGTGAGAAAATCTCTTGCTGCTGACACACCACCTTGAGTTATAAATTCCTGAGCCTTCAACATGTTGTAGAAGTCTTCTACAACTTGATCCCGGTCCTCTTGATCAACTTTTCTAATTCGAGCAATCTCAACAGCAATCGCCTCCATCTCCTCCTCGGTGAGCATCTTTACCACATCTCGTGACAAGTCTGCTCCAAGAAACATAAGGAATATTGCTATTTTAGATCGAGCACTTAGCTCCGATTTTTTGGTAGCCATAAATTCTCCAAGAGCCTAAGTTAAGTGAACAAAATTAGGTCAAATAAAGCCCATTTTGTTCTAGTTTTGGGATCATTAATAATTTTCATCAATTCCTGGTAAGTCCGGTCTAACACTTAATGCATCCTCATAATTTAGGCGCAATCCCAATCCATCGCCTCGTCCCTGCTTCAGATACACTTGAAATGTAAATTCTTTCTGCTTAATATCCCAGTCCATTCGACTTTCAAGACAGTGCAAATCGCGAATCCAGCCTAACTTAATTCTCGTAAATTCGTTTGTAACCGCATTGTAATGCTCTTGAAAGTTCAATCGCGTCTTACCCCCCAGTAAGTAGCTTGTCGAATGGGTAAAACTTTCCCAACGGGATCGAAGATTACTGTATTTTGCCTTGAAGTCAAAATCCCAATGATCTGATTCCTCCAAACGTAAACTCATGAATAGTTGGTCAATTGACAAATTACCTAAACTACCAGGGGTCAACTTGTTGGCATAGCTAGACCTAAGACTCAAGAAATAAGGCCTTTGTTTCCAATTATTTCGATACTGCAAGTACGAACTTAAACCATCATACTGGTCGTTTTTGAAATTATAACCTAATTGAAGTAGAGTCCCCGACCAGTTTCCTTGCCGATAACTAAAACGCTGAGTAAGCCTCTCTCTAGGGGTTAATAAATCAAAAGTTGTAAAGGGACTACTTCCCCCAACATGATGCGTGTAATATTGCGTGGAGCTATTCCAACCCTCACCAATATCATGATTCCAGCCCGCATTAAGTCGGAAGTACTCACGCTTAGAGCCTCCACTATAATGACTGAACCTGAATTGAGAGTTCATGCTGAAGGTAGAACGCCCATACTGATAGGTATCTTGAAAAGCATTTAGAAGAATCTCTTTGACATCTCTCGCTACTCTACCCTGAAAAGAGTTTTCTCTAAATCGCGTAAATCTAGTGCCCAATCTGAAATTCCAAGGTATTGACTCCATCTTACGGGTCGGAGATTCAAAATACACACTAGGCAATCGATCAAGACTTTGAACACGATTATCCGCTAAATAATTATCTTTATCTAAGTCATGCCTAACTTCATAGTCCAACTCTCCGCGCCAACCAAAAGGCATATGCCTAGTCCAATGTAGGCGAGTATTTAACTCTTTGTTTGATTGTATTGGACTAAATTCATCCTCCAAATAGTCTACAGTCAGATCTGCGAAACCCTTTTCATTTTTTTTATACTGCTGTTTAACATTTGCCCGACGTGTGGTGGAACTTCTAAATCGATCTCTTTGTTGCTCAAGTTTTACTCTAGCAGGAAAGCTAGTCTCTTGATTAATTTGCAGATCCATTCTCATTTCAACGCCTTGTCGGGACGTGGGAACCAGATCTAATTCGCCATAGAGCTGAGGATTAAAATAAAAATCCCAGCCCACTTTTGAATAAAATCCACGGGAAGCATCAAATCCAGGAACTAACTTCAGAGGCGCTTCAAACTTTTTCCCTGACAAATTAAAACGATAGGCAGGTAGACTCAAAACCTTGGTTCTACCTAAGTAAAACTTAACCCCTTTCAGATAAAGAGCTTTTCCAGGAACTAAAACCATTTTTTTCGCACGAATGTGATAATGATAATGCATATCGTCACAAGTGGATGCACATCCGTTACGCAGTAGTAGCCCTGATCTATCAATTTCTGCCGATTCAGCCTCTACGAAAGTATTTTGGAAAATTGCTTCAAGACCCTCAGTACT
>CAZRWM010000026.1:18271-21614 GCA_964603885.1 uncultured bacterium | reverse complement strand
CACAATGTGACTTTTAGAAGGAATCTGAATTTTGCAATAAAACGAGATTTTCGAGTTCCTTCCAGGAGTAGACCCTGGTTCACCAAAGGGCTTGGGAAGAAAAGTATACCCCTGTATTTGAAAAATACAATCGGTTCAGTACTATAACAAAAAGAGTAGATTTATCCCAATTTATGTAGGAATATCGTCGATTTTATTTGCTAAAAAATCCTTACGTATAAAAAAAATCGTAAAAATAATAATTTTGCACCCGCGAGGTGAGATGATTTGGACACAGCTAAATCGTCAGAGTTGACACACTAAATAGATAAAAAATTATATAGAGTTCAGACGAGATCAGTTGATGATCGGTTGGCTCGAGCATAAATTTCATCAATTGCTTTTTCTGCCGCCTCACGAACTTCTCCTTCTCCAGATTCTTGTAGCTTAAGTAAGGTTTTTAGCGCCTTCTTATCAGCAACCGAAGTAAGCACCTTGATAGCACCCAAAAGGAAGTTCTCTGTTTTTGTTGAACGAATTTCTTTCAGTAGGATCCCTTGTAATTTAACCCCAAACTTGATCATTGCGTCGCAAACATTTCGCTGCACCAAATAGGAAGGGTCGTTTAGGTAATGCAATAGAACTGGAATATAGCTTTCCTCTCTAGTTTCACCAATGGAATAAATAGCGCCCATGCGTTCGTAGAGATCAGGGGATTCCAATAACTGATCGATAGTACCTCGCGAAATACTAGCTTCATCTTTAGATAATGCTACAGCTACATTTGCACGAATTCTTGAATTTGTATCATCTTTGTGTGGGCGAAGGATACTAGCAACAAATTCTGTCGGATAAAATCCTAAACCCTCGACAGCATTAGCTCGAACCCGAGCGTCATCGTCATCCAGGTAAGATGCAATGAGCGGAATCAATTTGAGTTCCCCAAATCGACCCAAATGCTTAACCAAAGTAGCCCTAACCTTGGGATTGGAGTCTTTATCTAAGTAGTGCATGAAAGGCTCAACTGCCTCCAATGCTTGACGATCTCCCAACCCCTCTATTGCTCTAATTCTGATCCATTCATAGGAATCTGTTAGCGCAAACAACAGGGCATCAACCACACCGTCACAATTAAGAGTCTTGAGACTATTTGCGGCCAAATATCTCACAGCCGTATTATTATCGTTGAGCGCTTCTCTGAGCCTACGCAGCTTATAAAGGTCTCCAGAATCACTCTTAATTAATGCTTTTAATTCTGCGTAGCGCTCTTCCCAAGAGCCATCCCCCGATACATCCAATTCACCAAAATCTAATTCTAGCATTGCAAGAGATTCAGTTTGATTGATTAGATTATCCATAGTACGAAACGAATAGGTCTAAACTTAGAATAATGGATATTCCCCAAAATGAGAAGCTCTTGACAAAAGGTTTTTTAGATGAAGATCAAAAAACAAGGGAAGACTCCCTCAGTCTTAACCCAACAACACACCAATAGATTCCCTACCGTTGCTTCCATCACGGACCTGGCGGGGTTCGGGGCTATTCGCTGCCACTGGAGACTCAGATCAACGCCTTCCGCTCGAGATTTTAACAAAAATCTATTGAATTGCAAGACCAGTGTGCTGGACTCTGTAAAAGGCTTCAGCTATACTCCCTAGCCCTAGTTCACACATTCCGGGAGATTTCCATATGAAAATTGTATGTAACAAAAACGAACTACAGCATGCTCTACAAATAACTACACGCGCCTTACCAACTACAACGGCCATTCCCGAGCTCACTCATGTACGGCTTGAAACTCTAGATAATTCGATTAGGCTAAGTGCGACTAACATCAAAACTTTTATTTCAACAGAAGTTAAAGCGGAAATAGAAAGACCAGGTGAAATCCTGGTACAAGGTCAGTTTTTTCTGGAACTAATACACAACTTGCGTGAGTTTAAGGAAGATCAGCTATTGATAGATGTTAATCCTAGTAATAATAGGGTTCTATTAACTCTCGAAGGTGAAGCTGCTCGCTATGAATTACCGGGAAGAGGTCGGGAAGATTACCCCGAAGTTGAATTAATTAATGCTGAAATGGAAATGGAAATTCCAGGCAAAAAATTTAAAGAAATCTTGAAAATTGGAAGCATATGTTCAGCCACCAGTGACAACTCAATTCAAGGATTCAGAGGTATATGCATGGACATCTCTGATAAACTTACTGTAGCGTCAATGGATGGAAATAGGTTGGTAAAAGTAAGCAGCCCTTCGCCAATTAAAGTAGATCAAAGGATAAGATGGCTTATTTCCATGGATGTAGTATCCGAATTACTTAAAATTCTTCCGGACGGCCCTATCCTAATACGCCAACAGCACAATAAGTTTTTGTTAAAGTTTGAAAACACTATCTTTCAATCTGCTTTATCTGATGCTGAATTTGTTGATTACGAAGACTATATCCCCGAGGATCTTTCGGAGGGTCTAAACTTGAATAATGGTAGCTTAATAGGACATTTAAAAGGTCTGTTACCCGTTGCACGCGAATCAGGTAATCGAGTTGTTTTAGAGATTCACCCTCAACAACTCGGTATAAGTTCATTTTCTGAGAAATATGGAGAGGGTTATCGAGAATTAAGCCTGGAGGAAGGCTCACAAGTTCAGGAACAAATGACTGTAGCGTTCAATTCTAAGTTTCTACTCGACTACTTAGGCTCAATAGCCGAAGACACCGTTATAATGCAGTGTGAAGGAGAGGGAATGCCAGCTTATTTCTGGCCTAAAAATCAGTCTGATTCCTTGCAGCACGTGTGTGTTATCATGTCGCTTTCTATGTAATAAAGCTCAGGAGTCTAGCACCAGGAGACATCATGAAGGACCTCTTAGAACGACTGCGAGATGTGGATTTTAGAGTTCGTAAAGAAGCTGTTATCGAACTGAAGGATATTCCTGATGGTGACAGTTTAACACTCCTTGTAGAAGCCTTGAGTGACGAAAATGAGACAGTAACACGAGAAGCTATCCGAATTTTGAAAGATAAAGGTGACTCCGTTATCCCGCAAATGATAATGGCACTTAAACATACCTCATACGGAGTTCGCCGTAACGCATCAAAAGTTTTAGTCGGCTTGGGTAATTCTTTTCTAGATATGCTTCTCGATCTTGCAAAAACAAATGATGACGACATCCAATTTTGGATTTGTGAAGTAATATCGCAATTTGGCACGAAAGCAGTTAAAACTCTAATTGAAGTAATGGAAGGTGGCAACATGCCACGTAAGCTTTGCGCCATATCAGCTCTTGGAAAAACTGGCGTTAAGGAGGCTGTAAAACCACTACTTAATTGTCTCTCAGACTGTAATTGGACAATTAGGAGGAGTGC
>CAZRWM010000026.1:0-18171 GCA_964603885.1 uncultured bacterium | reverse complement strand
TAAAACCACTACTTAATTGTCTCTCAGACTGTAATTGGACAATTAGGAGGAGTGCCGCTGCAGCCCTAGTGAAGTTAGGACCAGAGGCTGTTAAAGGTGTGGCGAAATTGACCCAGTGTAAAACACCCGATCTAGAATTTTGGGCCATTCAAATCCTCGGTCAAATTGGTGGTGACTCAGCTAGAAAAGCATTAATCGATAAAACTCTGGCGGAAAATACAACCGTAGATCAAAAACAAGTTCTCATTTCAGCCTTAAAGAACTTTGAATCATCAGAAGTTATCCCTCCACTTGTCCAAATGCTGGGAGATGAAAATTGGATTATCCGAAAGTTATCAGCAGATGCTTTGTGGGAAGTGGGTGAATATGGCCAAGAGGAGCTTGCACGTTCGCTGAAGAGCAAAAACGATAATATCCGATACTGGACATGTAAGGTTTTAGGAGAACTTCAAGCCGTTCAATATACTTCAGAGCTCGTGAAAATAATGAAGCATGACGTGACTTGGAGTGTTAGAGCCTCAGCAGCTCAAGCGCTTGGAGAAATCGGTGAGGAATCAAGTACCCTTGATTTAGTAGACGCATTGCGCGACAGTAGCGAATATGTGCGCAAGAATGCCTTGATAGCCTTAAATAAACTTGGTGAAGTGAAAGAAGTTCGTCAAAAAGTTAGTGATGAATGGGTTCAAGAATTTACTCGTTCTATATTTAGTGATCTGAAATCTAAAAAAGAGCGAGGCATCACTACAAGAATTCGAGCTTTAATCAAAGATGTTCCCGACTTTCCCAAACCTGGAGTTATATTCAAAGATATCTCACCTCTCTTGATGTCAGCCCATGGTATCTCAGATGTAGTCAAACTGTTTGAGTCTAATTTGAGAGGTTATAAAATAGATGTAATTGCTGGAATCGAATCTCGGGGCTTCATCTTTGGGGCGGCTCTCGCTCAAGTAATGCGCTGCAGCTTCATCCCTATTCGTAAGAAAGGGAAATTGCCTGGAAAGTGTATCAGTGTTAGTTACGAATTAGAGTATGGTAATGCTGAATTGGAAGTCCAAACTGGCTACTTGAAAGGTAAAAACGTAGTTGTTGTAGATGATGTTTTGGCAACAGGCGGAACAGCCGCAGCCGCAGCTAAATTGTTGGAGGAAGCAGAGGGACGTATCATCCAAATGCTTTTTTTAATTGAACTGGACTTCTTATTAGGAAGACAAAAATTAAATAATCACCGTATCGAAAGTATTCTACACTACTCTTAAGTTATTTGATTCACCAGTACATTTAGAAACTAAAGTCTGCACCCACACTGACTAACGCCGCATCATATCCACGGGTAAATTCATTATTATTATATGAGCTAAGACGTAGATTGTAGGCCAAGTTTTCATCTACTTGTCGTCTGGCATCAAATGACCAGATATTTTTATACTTGTTCGTCAGAGTTTTGCGGGCTACTCGGCGATAATTATGTCGCCCTTGTAAACTTGTTCGACTGTCCATTTGATAATCTACTTGAAACATATTCTGCTGTGATTCTGCGTCATTGGTTGGATTCTCAAAATTTTGATCTAGCAATGTTAGCCTGTTTTTGACTCTCAGTTTTCTTAAAAAGGGTCTAGAAAATTCTACAGATATAGAATTTAGAACATATGAGTTATCTGAAATTAACCGATCATCATAATCTGTGCGCATTACATCTACGTGTGTCATGATATCTCTATGTCTCCAAGAACTTCGACCCATAACAATGAACTGCTGATCATCAATCGAAGTCTTTGCAGCGTCCTGATTACTGGAACTCTTCACAACAAACATGTATTTAGGCCTGTCTGGTCGATGTGTCATTAATGTCCAGGCGCCATCAATAGAGTCAAATTCAGCCACTCCACCAATTGGAGTAACCTTCCGAGAATTGAGAACCACAGAACTCGTTACGTAGGGATCGAATCGATAAGTAAATGCATGTTCTTGATTTTGATATTCATTCAGAGTTACACCCAAATTTGAATATTCAGGATTGAGACTAGATCTGAAAAAAGCTGTGGTTTTCTGAATTTCATTCAAAAAGATAACCTTATTATTTTCATAATCAATTTCAAATTCTGTAGCTGTTGCGTCCTGCCCAGGTGTACCCACATCTTGTTTCACAATTTCAGAATATAACCTCAAATTATCGTCTAATGCGAAAGCCTGACCCAAAAGTCCAAAGTAGTGAGAATCTCCTGAATCGAAATAACTCAAACCGAGATAGTCTTGCGAATTACTCTTGAGTAACCTTCTCGCAATGAAACCTCCAACACTCAAACTATCTAAACTTGGTACATAATCCTCGACCGTATCCCCTCTTAGAAAATCAAGATCCCATTTATTCTGTTCCCAATGGAAATGAACACCCGAAAATTCCGTATTTTTTAATCCAAATTCACTCATATTTGGACTCAGAAACGTACCTACTTTTAGATAATTTCTGTCATTCTGAAAATGACCGTTGATGATTTCGGTTTCACCATCTCTTCCTTGCACATCTACATCAATTTGCCCCCATGATTTCGGATCTTTTTGACCTTCAGGTCGATAACGTAACTGGCCTTTGATAACATGAGCGATGCCTGGGTCTTTATCCGCATTATCTAAAGGAAAATGATTTGATATATCACCGGCTGTATCCATACTCCTCAAACGAAAGTCGAAGTCACCATGAAAGCGCATCCGCGGTGTAACGAGCTGAATATCTTTGTCATATCTTCGTTGCTTAAACTTGACACGTTTGGGTTTTTGTCGATCTTGAAAATATTGCCTTGCCATTTCTTTTTGCTTCGATGAAATAACAGGTGATTCAATAATAGCATCCAATACCGAATCATCCATATTAGCACCATTCATCAATTGTCTAGCGAAGTCTTTTTCTATGGGAGAAAAGTAATCACTTCCCTCAACTACCTTCATAAAATCTTTCACATATTCTGAAGTTGCTAAGACAGGCTTCAAATGAATGAACCCGAGTAAACAAATATGTCTTAACTTTAATTTCATACTACTAGTTCAAAAATTGATTAAATTGAATGACTATGTTGGATTGTTTACTTGTATAAGCAGTGATTTCATTTTTTCCAGTCAAACCCACTTTATTCGTGGCTTCGACTCTAATTAGGTTTTCTCCTACATCCAAAATAACCGGAATTCTAAAGGTAGGCACTGCACGATCTCTAGCGATCATCCTATTGTTTAAAAACACCTTGACTTCGCGAACATCGGGATCATCGACCACTCCTTGAAGACTTACAAATCTAGTGTTTAGCTCCAAATTATCAAAGGGGAAAAATATACTTATTGATGGTGGTATATCGTTTAACGTATATACCTTTTCATCGATCCCAACATTTCCAAAACGATCGATCGCTTTAAGCTCGACAATATTTTTTCCGGGCTTTAGCGAGACTTCTTTTGCGAAGGACTTCAGTTTAGTGTTGACGTCATGAACCACCCGTTTATTTATGGTGAGAATAACTCGATCAAGATGTTCCTCAAATATAGTAGCCTTTAGAGTTACTCTTCGATTTTTAATTGGAACTCCCTCCACGGGATTAATAATGTGAACTACAGGAGCTTCATAATCCTGACTTTTACCAGGTTGAGTTACCGAACGTAGACTTTCTCTAAATTTACGTCCCAACTTCTCACGTATAGTGATCACTTTCTTCCAGTCTTGATTTAAACGGTAAATATCAATTTTGCGATGCCGCGCTCTAGAATTTTTGCGTCCATCCAAGACTATCTTTTCTCCCGCAGTCATAAAATAGTGATTTTGATCTTTGTGAACCTCAACATCGCCCTCAATAATGCTAAATGTTGATTTACTTCGCCTCTTGTCATAGGCTGCTACAGAAATCGCGTTACTAACAAGTGAGACCGCATGTTTTGTAAAAACCTCAAAACTTTCTCCGGCTTTCATTTTGCGAATCTTCGCCCACACTTCGCCAAACAGTAATTTAATCTGAGACACTTGTACTTGATCTGTGTCATTATCCGGAAACTTAATTTGAGTAAGTGGCTTAAGCTTGATAATACCCACATCCATCATTTGCAATAAAATTGATCCATGTCGAGAAGTTTCAATCACGTCGCCAGTATAGATAGTCATGTCATCTGCAGCTTGAATGACTCGTCCATTACGATATACGTATGCACGCCCCTTCACTACTTCAATGCTACCTTTCATTAATAGCGCATCGTTCCTAGTGATTGATAAAAGGAAAAATAAAAATAGACAGTATGCACGCTTCATTACAAGTTGATTTCGGTGTAACTCAAACAACTTTTAACGTTTAAGCCTTCAAACTGTACGACATTTTTTGTTTTTTTTTGATCTTAAATGTATGACTGACTCTCTGGCAGATATAATATATCCATGGAAATAAATAAAAATTGTTCTGTGCTAATACCTTATTTTAATAAGCCTGATAGCATCGAAGCCGTTTTATCTGCAATTGTTAACTTTAGAAAAGAATTAGATCCCTGGATTCTCACTGAAATCCTAGTACTAGTAGATGGCTGCTCTCCTCCAGAACAGGTATTACCTACAATCACTCGTTGCATTAACCTTAAGGAAAATCGAGGCCTAGCGAATGCTCGTAATCTTTTAATCAGGGAATGCAAAGGTGATTTTATAATTTTTTTTGATGCCGATGCAGTACCAAAAGTAGGCTCTTTATCATCAATTGTTCAACATTGGGACGGAAAAAGTTTAATAGCGGGAACTGAGGATGGTAGCCCAGAAAAAGGTTTAGCTAATAAGTTCAGAAGATATTTCTGGGTTCAGACTCAAGGCCACAAAGCGCTAACTGAAGCTCCTTATTTTTTTGGATTGGTATTTGCAGCGCCCACTGAAATTCTTCGTAAAGTGGGTGATTTTGACAATAAAATGGGTAATTATGGAGAAGATATTGAGTATTCTATCCGCTTAAGAAAAATGGGCTTCAATATCCAATATGAGCCTAATTTCAAGGTATTTCATCAACGCTACGACTCTCTTTTATCTATTATAAAACTAATATATTATCATTCTAAAAGTCAGATTTTAGCCCATCAACTGCACCAATGCTCTATAATGGATATTGTAAAGAAAAGTTTTATTTGGATTTTCGTGGCTAGCGGCTCCGCGTTAAAAACCCATAGATCATTAATGCTGTTCTGGGTTACAGTAGCATATTGCACCTGGTCCTTCTGCGTAAAACTTTTCCAAAGCGTAGGCGGTACGTGGCGCCGTCAATGAGGAGTAAGTAGTGCTCAAGGAAAATGAAATTAGGGACTTCAGGTCGTCGAGCCCTAAGAAACTAGCTTTCATTTACCCTCCGTATGGAGTTATTGATAATGAGCCTGGTTTGAAAGTCGTGAAGGAGAATTACGGCGTATTTCCCTCACTCAGCCTCCTTTACGTGGCTGGCACAGCCGAGGGTGCCGGGCATGATTGTATCTTTATTGACTTAAATGCTAACCCAGAGCCCATAGAGTCAACGATTGAAACTTTGAAGAAATTTGAACCAGACTACATTTTGTATACCCTTACTACTTACCAATTCAAGGAAAACCTAGATTTTGCACGCAACCTAAAGGAAGCCTACCCCTGCCCTGTTCTTGTTGGAGGGGTGCATATGGGGATTTATGCGGAAGAAAGTATGAGTCATGATGTTTTTGACGTCGGATTCATAGGCGAGATCGAAATCTCATTACCCATGTTTTTAGAATGCGATGTAATGGATCTGGAAGGTTTCGGAAATGTTCCTGGTATTATATTTAAGCGCGACGGACGCTATCGCCGTACTCGGCCAGCACCGCAGCTTCAAAATGTAGACAATGCTCATTTTCCCGCAAGACATCTCGTGGATAATTCGAAGTACTTTTCGTTTATCACCAAGTATAAAAATTTCACCTGTTTTGTAAGTTCTCGAGGGTGTCCATTCAAATGTATTTTTTGTGAACAAGGCGAATTGAAATTTAGGGGTCGTAGTGCTGAAAACGTTCTAGAAGAACTCCAACTGTGCTATGAAAACTATGGAATTCGAGAGTTCGACATGTTTGATTCAAGCTTCACGATTAACAAAAAAAGAGTATTAGAAGTTTGTCAGGCAATTATAGACTCCGGTCTAAAAGTTCACTGGGCCGTTCGGTCTCGCGTTGATTGTATGAATGAGGAAATGTTGGTCATGCTTGCGAAAGCAGGTTGCAACCGCGTGTATTACGGCATTGAGTCGGGTAATGCTTGTATTCTTAAGACATTAAAAAAAGACACTAACTTCGATCGAATGCGGAAAACTATATCACTTACCAAAAAAGTAGGAATCGATACATTTGGATACTTCATGGTAGGTTCGCCCGGTGAGACATCAGAAACAGCTCAACAGACTATCGACTTTTCTAAAACATTGGATTTGGATTATGCCCAATTCTCAAAGGTAACGCCAATGCCGGCGACGCAGTTATATGCATTATACTTGCAGGAGTTCAAAGAGGATTATTGGAAAGACTATATTAAAAACCCAACATCTCAAATAGCGATTCCAAGACCAGGTTGTAATATGACCGATCGAGAAATTCAGGATTTATGCCACAAAGCTTACATGGAGTTCTACTATCGACCCTCCTATGTCCTTCGTGCATTGGGGCGGGTAAAATCATTCGAAGAGCTATGGCGTTCATTCAAGGTCGCATTCGAAATGAGATTCTTGCAGGAATCTCACGCAGGAAATAATTGATATTCGTTGATGAGACATAACAGTTTACAGAATCTCCAAAACATAAGCGATGAATTAAAAACAGCCATCCTATCTGGTACGGAATCAGCTAGTCTTGTTAGAAGAACACTAGAAAGAACATCCTCGTACATCAATTGTAAGCATTTCGGATTGGTAAGTCGGAGTCACAATTCTCTTCTGAGTATATACGGGAGTCCTAGTAGATGCCTGCTGTGCGAGTCTAAAAACCCACTCAGAACTTTCAGAAAATTAATCAAGTTTAAAGAATATATGAGTTGGAATAGTGCTCAGTGGTCAAAGGCCGGATTCAATCCTACGAAGCAAGATGCAACTGATCTTCTGCATTATTTTCCACTTTTCCATAATCGTAAAATTATAGGTTTTATTCTTTTTCTCGGGCAGGATATTAAAAAAGAATGCGTAGGTATTTTAGACCAAATTATGACCTACATAGCTGTGGTCTATCAGCTACAATCTAAACGAGAAAATCTAACTCTTATGAATACGAGGCTAACACTAAATAAACTTCTTCAAGGTAATATAAAAACTCATGAACCTGACCAATTGATAGCACTAAGTTGCCCTATCATCAGTGAATATTTCTGTGCTGAGCGTAGTACTTTTTTTGCCTATAATCCAAACTTAGATTTACTCCAATCAATCCATGCAGAAGGTCTTTATGACCCCATAATAATAAAAAAACATGAAGGGTTAGTTGGCAATTGTCTCAGAACTAAGCGCACCTTTTTTACTAATGAACCTTACAGTAGAAGCGATTTTTCAAGTGCAGTGGATGAAACAACGGGATTTATCACGAAATCCGCTCTAGTTACACCTTTAATTGTTGGAAATAAAGTTTTTGGTGTATTACAGGTTCTTAATAGTACTCGAAAGTTCAATGATCTAGACACGAAGCATATACAAATTATTGCTCGTACCCTAGCTAGCCACTTAAATGCGTTTGAGTTCATGCGCGAAAAGTTAGCCACCCAAACTGAACTAAAATCAGTACTAGAAACAATTCCCGAAGTTTTATACCGTCTCGACGAAAAAGGCAACTTCATATTCATAAGCCAAGAAATTATTAAATGGGGCTATATGCGTGAAGACTTAATCGGTAAGCACTTTAGGGATATAATTCACGCGGATGACTTTCAGAATATTGCCCGGGAGTTTGTCCTACCTGATTATTTAGGTAAGGTAACTGGGGATAAACGATCGCCTGGGCTTTTCGATGAAAGGCGCTCAGGTAAAAGAGGAACTAAACTTATAAAAGTAAGAATCATCCCCGGTCCTCACGTCAGTTTCGACGAACTCTATCCTAATTTACCCAAAGATAATGGAGCCTTTTTCCACACCGAAGTAAACGCTAGTGGCTATTGGACAACAGATTTTTCTTCCAAACCAAAGTTCAACGGGACTATTGGAATAATAAGTGATATCACAGATAAACACTTCGCTGAGCAAAAACTCGAAAGTACTCAACAAGATCTAATCAGAGCGGAAAGATTCGCTGGACTTGGGACTTTAGCTGCTGGAATAGCTCATGACTTCAATAATATATTAGCGGCTATCGGACTTAGCTCAGAAGTAGCGAGTATTATGCTCAGTAAGAATGAGGATAAAAAGAAGGTTATAACTAACTTAAAAAACATTAGTTCATACGTTAGTAAAGCCAGTGATTTGACAAGCCGTTTATTAACTCTAGGAAGATCTAGCATATCCCAGGTTGAACCTTCGTGTATTAAAGAAGTTATTGAGGATGCAATGGGCATCATGAAACATCAATTCGAAACTAGAGGTATAGATGTTAGCGTACAAATTTTAGGTAACATATCCAGATGTCTGTTGGATCGAGGTCAACTTCGTGATGTTTTAATTAATCTTGCAGCTAATAGCATACATTCTATGGAGGAAGAGATCTCCATCCGAATGGAATGTAAATCCCAAATGAGATTCAGTATAGTTGCAAAACAAATAAATAATGAAATCATGCTTAATGTACTAGATACGGGTACCGGAATTGATAAGGAGATACTTCCTCGTATTTTTGACCCCTTTTTTACGACAAAAAATCGAGACACGCGCAAGGGTACTGGCTTAGGTCTGGCTATGGTTTTTTCAGTAGTAAAATCCCATGGAGGACGGATCTTAGTGGAGACGGCTACTAGCAAGGAGATAGCATCCAATAAGCCCATGAATTCTAAGGAGAGCAATAAGTCTGAATTCCTCCGTGTTGGTACCAAAATTTCAATTTTTTTGCCCGTCCGGAATGCTCATATTGATTTAGCTAAAACTGACTCTCATGATTATTTCAAAAGCAAATACAAAGAAGCAATTATTTATTTAGTGGATGACGAAAAGGAAATCACAGAATTGATGACCACTATTTTGAAATCAGCTGGCTACAAAAATATTAAAAAATTTCTTAATGGTCATGAAGCTATGCAAGCTATTAAATCTAACATTAATCGACCTGACGTTGTAATAACGGACGTTCAAATGCCTCCTCTTGACGGCATAAAACTTTGCAAAATTCTGGTAGAAAAATTCATACATAATCAACCCAGCATCATTGTAATGAGCGGGAAACTAAGCGAGGATTATATAGATACTCTAAAATCTTTGGGTATTCGTGAATTTTTGAAAAAACCTTGTTCTGGACAAGACTTATTAAAGGCACTAAATCGCTGTCTAGAATCTAAGGAATTACATCAGGTAAGGGTCTGAAAAACTGCAAAGGAACTTTTCGAGGTATAAATTTATATCTATGAAGTTCTCTAATGAACATCTCGAAACCGTCGATAGCTTGTTCGTTTAGATCATAAGCTAAATTAAATTCAAAATACTCTCTAGTCTTCTCTGGAGGCCATTTATAAGCGAACTTTTCGCAAATTTCATCAAGATTCTCCAAACCTAAACTTATCGACCTTAGAAACGCACTATGAATCTCAGCAACACAAGATCGTCGGTGCTCAGCCACTTCTTTGCGAACTAGCCATAAGGCAAAAGTAAAAGGTAATCCTGTCCACTCTCTCCAAGCCTCAGCTAAATCATAATATTTAATAGAACCACCCATAATCTTCTGCTCTTCATAGGCTCGGTCGCCTATAACAAGCATTGCATCATGATTCTTAAGAACCTCACAAAGGTTTTCATTATTAACACATTCAAAGGGTTGCTTAATAAAAATAGGGGCAATGTTGTAAAAAGCTTTACAAAGTAGTTGTAATAAATAAACGGAAGTCAGGGAAGCTCCCGATAAATAAACCTTTCTCTCATGCCATTCCTGTGGTTCTAATGCGCTAAAAACACCCACTGTTGCTGCACACCTATCCGCTCGTATGCATAATTGAGGTAAAATCCTATAGTTATCAGAATGCAGCAAATACTCCATCGAACTTACGGGAGAGATGTCTAATTCACCATTCCGTAGTCGATTATTTAAAGATGAAGGCATCCCATAAATTTTCTCACACTGCGGTAAATTCAAATGGTAATCTGGTATCACACCATTTAAAAAATCAATCATACCCACTCGAATGAGCTCTTTTTTTGACATTTACCCTTCTTTGATAACTACTTTTGCAAGGCTGCATGCTACATGTAACTAAGAAGCAATTCCAGTGGATTGGATTCCAAATCTAATTAAAGGTAGAATGCTTCTCATTCCAAGATACACAGCAAAAAGCTTAACGGTCTAAAAATAAAGGCGGAATAGATGTGCCAGCAATTTCTTGAACAAATGCTCGACGAAATTAGAACAAACATCCAAGAAGACTCCTCCGAAGGAATGAAACAACTCATTCTTTATTTGTTTCATGAAGACTGGAATGTTCGCAAAGTAGCCAGTCAAATTTTTTCAGAGGGTGGGATTGAAGCTCATGATTTTCTCTTATTACAAATTTCATCTGAGTCCGATGAGGAACGAAAGCAAACACTCTGTTACTGGCTAACTACTATTATTCGCGAGCAATCTAGTATCCCCGTAAAATTGATCGAAGACTTATTTGAATCCGGCAATCATCATATTCGAAAAATGGTTCTAGATAATAACTCTAATTTAGGTCGAGAGGAGTTTACACCTTTCCTGTATAGACTATTAGCTGACGATAGTTGGGAGATTCGAGAAAGAGCATCACGAAACCTAATAGAAATGGCCGAAAAGGTTGTACCTGTTCTTGAAAGAAATTTTAGCCGTAGTAACGATCACCAGAAATTTTGGACTTTTAAAATTATCGCTAAAATACTAGGTAGTAATGCCGTGAAATACTTCTCTAAATTCATCAAGGAAGTACCTGATGATGAGAAAATGTCATTATACGCGGTGTCAAATTTAGGTGAAATCGATGATCCTAGAGTAATAAAAAGTCTTTTAAATTTTCTTAAAACCGATTCCTTTTTAATTCGTGAGCAAGTTTTTCGCTCTTTATGCAAGGTCGCCGTCAATCATAAAGACGATGTTATTAAAATACTCAAAAGTAAGCTGGACGGTTTAGCGTTGGAAACCATGCTAAGAGTTACTGCCAGTTGTTACAGTCACGAAGTCATTTCAGAATTGTCAGAATTATTTGATTCTAAAGATGCTCAAACGCGTTATTTAGCTGTTATACATTTAGGAAATTTTAAAGCGCAAGACACTGCACGTATACTTATACAACGTTTTATAGATGAACGATATGCCATCAGAAAAGTTGCGATGGAAAAATTAGGTCAGTTACAAACCTATGCTATCAGCCCGCTTTTAGAAACATTAAAGTCTTCCAAAAAAGATCTCGTCTATTGGGCGTTAAATAGTTTAGGAGTTATTGCTGAGCCAACCACCTTGAGCAGTATTTCCACACTTCTTCATTCGCCAGATAGAGAGTTACGATTGCTTGCATTAGAAACTATTTCTCAAATAGATACCGAAGAATGTTGCGAAATCTTTCTTGAAGCTTTTGATAATGAACGATGGGAAGTTAGACAGCGAGCTAGCGAACTCTTTCCGAGATGTTACCACTATCCAATCGTTTATCTTTTAATTGGATGTTGCTCACAGAATCAAAATATACGTTTTTGGTCACTGAAGACTATAGAACGAATGGATCTTCCAGGCGCTGAAGCATTTGTTGAGCAAATCAAAGAGGGTTTTGAATCACCGCAATTATACATTCGAAACTTAAAGTTGGCCGATCAGAATATTTTGCTACAGCAATTACAGAAAAAAAACCCTGTACTATACAAAATAGAACAATCAATCAAAGATAATACAGCTCAATCAGCAATTCATCGCCCCGTTACAATTAATTCTAGGCCGAAAAGTACTATTACAGATAAAGTTCACTCAATTGAAATTTCAGATAGAACTACTCTACCGGATACCAGCCAGGCGGAACCTTACTCTATTGATTTAAATAGTTTACTGGAGCAAGCTTTTAATCTGGAAGCATCTGATATTCACTTAAAAATCGGCCATCCACCAATTATTAGAGTCAATGGTAAGTTATCTAGTATGCGCGAATCAGAGGTAAACAATGAGCATGTAGTGATTTTTGCGAAGCAAATTTTAGAAGATAAACATCTTCTAAGGCTTGAACAAAATTTTCAAGTAGATACCTCTTATCAAACTGTGAGTGGAACTCGCTTGAGAATAAACATTTATAAGACTCTAGTTGGATATGAATTAGCAGGAAGATTCATATCTGATAAAGTTCCAACTTTTGAAAGCTTGAGACTTCCTATTTCTGTCATGCAACGAGTCAGTACCTTAGAAAATGGATTAGTAATAATAACTGGCCCGACAGGTTCAGGAAAATCAAGTACTCTTGCTTCGATGATTAATTATATTAATGTTTTGGCGCATAAACACATTATATGTATTGAAGATCCAGTAGAGTACCTACATACATCTAGATTATCCTACATATCGCAAAGAGAAGTTTTAAGAGATGTTAGTTCTTTTCCAAGCGGTATCAGAGCCACATTGCGTGAAGATCCAGATGTTATTTTGATCGGTGAATTAAGAGATGAGGAGAGTGTTGAAACGGCAATTACGCTTGCTGGAACCGGTCACTTAGTACTAACAACTCTGCACGCTCCGACCTGCACCTCTGCCGTAGAACAGCTCATGGACTTTTTTTCAGCAGAGCATCAAGAACATATTCGTAAACAAATAGCTTTTAATCTTAAAGCAATTGTTTCACAACGCTTATTACGCCGTAAAACTGGTGGAGGCAGAATTCCCGCTTGTGAAATCATGATTAATACGCCAGCGGTAAAAAACATAATTCGAGACGGTAAAACAGAGCAACTGCCTACGATGATCGAGACATCCAAGAAAGACGGTATGGTTTCACTGGATCAAACTTTGAAGGATTTAATCCATACAGGACAAATTACTCTCGAAGAAGCTTGGCCTCATGTGATAGACCAGAAAACATTCAGACCTCAGTGAGCTAACGCAAAGTCCTAAAATTGGGCATCCGTTTAATCCAATAGTTTAGATTTTTCCTGAACTCGAAAGCTCCATTCGAATGCAAGCGCACAGGAGCCGCTATTGTGCGGGCATCCATTATACTAAGTAATTGCTGATTGAGTGATTTAGTTAGTTCAATAATTAGCTCTTTTTTACCCAAATTTTGATTTGAAAACGAGTATTCAATCAAAACATGCTCACTATCTCTGTCAGGAATTTGTAAATCATAAATTGATAAATTCAGCTGCGCTATTACTGATCTTGAACGATGCTCTCCTCCTACTACTCCAAAGACAGAATCTACTTTAGGAACTTTCAAAGTATTACGATAAATGTACCCCTCAATTCTCCAGCTAGAGGAACAAGCCGCATGAGGAGCCATTTTCAGATGCTCAGGAAAAGAAAGATGATAGTTCACGATAAATTCGTCATGAAAATATTGACTAGATTCACCTGGGCTATACAAAATCCATTGAATGCATGGACTGCCAAAACTACAATGAATCGTAACCAAAAATCCAAAAAGAATTCGCAATAAGATTAGCTTCATATTGCCTGTATCGGTTTTGCTCAAAAACAATGAAACATCCAAAAATTTTGATAATTTTTGAGTTGAACAAATAACAGATTTAAAAGTAAAAAGTGTTGGTAAGAGGCCTAATTAATTGCTTTAGTCAATTAGTAATTTGTTTTACTGACCCGAGGGTAATTGAACCTTAACTGCCGAATTACCGGATAGCTCATCAGCATCTACCATACCCTTAGATATCATTAGGGTCAAAGCAAAGGAGGTAATTAAGAAAATAGTGACTAACAGCGCGGTGAATCTAGTTAAAACACCTACCGCACCTTTTTTACCAAACATTGAGCCGCCGCTACTACCCGCCATCGAAGTACCAAAAGCACCGCCCAAGCCTGAACCCTCATCGGCCTGAAAAAGAACTATGCCAATGAGTAGTAGAGCAACAAAAATGTGTATGACTGTAATTAATGCGTACATTTAATAGACTCCGCCTCGCTAATATAGAGACGAGGATTTAACCATAATAGGTTACGATTAGCAAGCTACTTTTGAAAAATGCATTAATTTACAAAATTGAACAAAATCGATTAATAATAATAATATATTAGGCGAAATAATACATATGATGTCCAAAAAGCGCTTTTTCAACTCTCTGTTATTTGTATCGCTTTTTTTAGTTGCGCATCATTGCTTCAGTGACTTCAAAATACTCAAAAAAGAACCTTTCAAAGATCGTATGGGTTCATATAGTAAATATCTAAGAGCAACGAAGTCCAGCCAGCCAAACTCCTTGAAAATAGTTAGGCCAAACTTTAATAATATTCCACAAGAAAAAGGGAATAATCGAAGCTCTAATAGATTGCGACGTAGCAAATTAGGTGCGATACAATCCTTAAGTTTAAACTATTTTCGTAATCTACATTCCACATTTTTAAACAGTGTAAAGATTTTCCGATTCTGGATTCAATTTTTGAAACTAAAACCCGAACTTGGTCTAAAAGAATTTAAGATTCGGACCCAGCAACTCCGTAATGCGATACTCCAAGGGTCAGAAACATCAATTCAGATCCGAAAACAACTAATTAACGTAAACAAATTCATGGAGGATCTGTCGCAAGACTTACAAAATAATTCAATTCAATTTATTGAAACCCCCTATTATTCAAAGCTCCTGACGAGTCAAGCCAGAGTAAACTTTCTAATGAACACTTTAGGGTTTTATGTAGATCATATTGCAACTTTGCAAACTTTCCAACTAAACAACCTAGTTAAAGAGTTAGATTCGACGATTCAAAGGGTCGAATCCATCAATACGAAACATTGGGAAAAATCCTTCAAAAGTATATTGCTTAAAGAACAAGAAGTGTTAATAACAAACATAAAAAATTTGACTCGAGACAAACTTAAAAGCTTTAAACAAATCAAACAAAATTATGTTTATGCTGAGTCCCAAATCCTAGTCAATAGAGATGAAATTAAATCTAAAAAACTACCATCAAGTCGCAAAGCCTTGCATACAGAAGTTCTCGATTATAAAAAACTTCAAAAATCCTTCCAAGATAAAATCACTAAATTTATTGATCAGGAAACAATCCAGTTTCAAATACTTAACCATAAATCACAACAATCCAAAAAATGGTTGATAGATAATCCATCTAAGGCGGTCTACCCACTTTTACCACTAGCGAATCAACTATTTAATGACAACCACAATAGCAATCTTAATACAAAATTTAGCAATATTGAGTCCTCAAAAAAATCAATGGACTTCCTAAACGAGAAGAAACAGATTCAAAATAATTTGTTTATTCAAAGTGAAAATAAATTTCCAGACTGGATTTAACTCCTTGGAATATAATAGAAATACGTTGGGATCATTAAAACCAACAGTACAATTGCTATTTTCAGGAAAGGTAAATGAAGACCTTTTTCCGTACTAATCTTACTTACGAGTATCGTATGAGGTAGCACCTCCGACTTACTAATCAAATTTAAGTGGCTCTCTTGTTTGAAAAACCGAGAGCCGGAATCGTCTATGGATTTACTAAGATTTTCACCTAATATTTTATTGGAATTCTGCTCAAGCGGCCAGTAAGCTTCAATGAAGCTTTGATCCATGACGCTTTTAAGCTGCCCGAATTCTGTGACCAACTTAGAGTTTTGATCCGTCTTACTTTGCCAATGGAGAGCAAAATCTTTTACCGAATTACGACGATCGATTTCTCCTATAAAAATTCCTTTGACACATTGCGTACTTCCAGTTGTACGACGTATTGATGCACTGCATTTTTTGTAAATGATATCCCAATAAAGTAAAGCGTCTTCTCCAAGCATCGCAAATTCGTTAAAATTACCGGGCTTTTCAATATTACTCAAACCGGCGTCTTTCAAAAAAATGCTTATAATTTCATTTAATTTTTCGCCATTACCCGCATTTAGCGAAGCACTCGTTTCATTGGTTAAAACGAATGCCTGTTTCGCCACCATATTTATTAATTTATCCCAAAAAATTTTAGACTTGTGCGTTTCGTAAACGGGACGAACAGTAAGTCTCGACCCCTTTTTCTTTGCTGTGTAGATTGCGAAACGCAAAGTTTCTTGAAGCCTATCAGACTTACGACCATGAAAATACTTCTTTCGCAAGCTTGCTCTACGTAATTTTTGCACGTCTTTACTTAAAAAATTTGATACTACAGTTTTTTTCAGATTCTGCATATATCTCAGGTACTCCGATTCAACTCTTCGCTGTTCGGTCATAAGTTCCTCGTGCAAAACTACATTCGAACCCTCTCTAAAATTTAGCGAACTAATATTTTCCATCGATAGTAACAAAAAGGCTAAAACCACCGCATTGAGTGAAATAAATAGTACGAATTTTTTTTTAGACATGGCTCCATTAGTATGTCAAAACAATATAATGCTATCAAGTGATCTATGATTCTGAAATTACGCATCCAAAATTGGCATCAAGCTTGGATGCTGTGTTAGTATAATTCGGAACTAAAAACGGGCTAGAAAAAGGTTCTGTAATTATGACAAACCCATTAATTACAAGGCGAGAGAAGCAAGCGGATGGTAGCACTATTCTGCTACACATTAAAGGTCGCCTAGATATGAATGCATTAGAAGATTTTAAGAATGTTTTTGCCGATGAATTTGATACAGGTAATTTCAAAATTGTTCTAAACATGTCGCAAGTAAATTTTATAGTATCTACTCATCTCGGTGTCATAATGTCTAATTACAAAAAAGCACAATCAGAGGGTGGTGATATCAAGTTTAGCTCTTTAACCGAAGAGGTATACGGTATTTTTGACCTTCTGCAACTCACTACGATATTAAATATCTACAATAGTGATGCTGAAGCTTTAGCGGAATTTTGAATCGACAAACGTAGATTCTTGAAATTATTGATACTTAGTATTATAGCTTACCGTCATCAGGCTTGCACTGTAACCCGGACGGACTTTGAGTGTAATTTTTAGATTTTTGTAGTAGGAGCCTGGATCTGTATTGAGATCGAAAGTTATTGAAATTAAATAGTGATAAATTATGAGCTCTAGAATTAAGATACATCGTACACAGTTATCAGAAAAAGTCGTCGGCCTAGCTTTTGAAGGTAGACTGGATATTCATTCTCTTGAAGCTTTTCGAGAAGTTTTTAATAAAGAGTTCGAATGCAACAATTACAATATAATTTTAGATCTTAGCGAAGTCAGCTTTATTATTTCCACCTACGTTGGCCTAATTTTGTCTTTTCAGAAAAGCGTTAAGAAAAACAATGGAAATATTTCGTTGGCTGGTTTGAGCACAGAAGTAGGCAGCATTTTCGAACTTATGGGGATTACTGACTTGATCGGGATCTACGGATCAGTTGAATCGGCCATGGAATTATACACAAACTGATAAATTTTCTGGAGCCTCAAATATAATATTGTCATATCTAAATGCGTTGTCAAGAGACTACAGCTCCACAGTCAATCCATCATAGGCACCTTTAATTATTAAATCCGGATTTCCAGCTACGTCTTGGTATTTAATTGCCTCATCAATGATTTCTTCAAGTTTGTAGTCATCGTATGCAGGTTCATGGTGAAATAAATATAGCGACTTTGCATTGGCCGAAGTGGCAATATCTATACCCGTAAAAACGCTGGAGTGCCCCCAATCAATTTTGCTAATCGCATCTTGAAATGTAAACTGACAGTCGAAAACGAAAAGATCAGCATTCTTGCAAAGATTTACTGCATTCTGTATCAGTTCCATATTTGTCATATGAAACTCGCTATCCGTCATATACACTGCTTTTTTATCCGCTTCTTCCACAGAGTAAGCGTGAGAAATTTGTGGATGATATAATTTTTCGGAGTTAATCTTAATTGTTTCCTTTATTGTGACTTCTTCCCCTTCTTGCAATTCGTGAAACTCAATTGCGGCACCTA
>CAZRWM010000025.1:0-26066 GCA_964603885.1 uncultured bacterium | reverse complement strand
CCGTCAACCTAATCAATACCAAAATCATCAGTAATACTTAGATCAATGGGTTTAACTCGTTTATTTGAAACGAATGCTAGAATGTACAGCCCATTTATCTAGCTGTCAATTATAAATTTGTTTGAATCGTATATTTTTTTCTTCTTCATAAAGAAGTCTTGCCATTGAATCAATTGCCGCCGCATCACAGCACTTTGCGGTAAATCAAGCAGAGAGGCTACTTGTGACAAACCAATTTTTATAAATCTACCAGGGTGAAAGTCAATGAAGTAGCGCTTGAGAAAGTTCTGATCTCGTTCAGATTCTACTTTACCAAGCATCTGGTAGTATTTAGTGGCATAACTATCAAGATCAACGTTTAAGCCTGAAATAAAAAAACCACTCATTTGAGCAGACAATTCATGCAATGATGACTTTTGGTCAGTGTAAAAACTATCGAAGTATTTTTCCCTGCATTCTCCCCTAGAACTTGCAACCAGGGCTTTTGCATAAATTCCTCTAGCCTTATGACTCTGATAACCCCTCAGTTCTTTCAATGCATCCTGTCCCACCTGATTAGGCATGGCTGCCATGTGACCCAACAATTGAAGGCGTTGATCCTCGTTGAGATCCAAAGCAAGATATTCCTGCAGACCAAGCCTTTCTATCTCAGTACTTGCAAGTAAAATGAGCTTACCAAAGCAGTATGTACCAAACTCACCTTCTGTCAGCTTAAATTGTCGATCGAGACTATTTACTACCTCAGATTTTTCTAATCGCATCTCCGCGCAACCAAGATAAGGGCTCAATCGCTCAAGACACACCCTACCAACAAAGCTACTCGAATCGTCTATGAGTGTGGACCTAAAAAGAGAATAGAAAGATTTTATGGCTAGGCGCCCCTCTTCTACCATTTCAAATAAACTTGTACATAACTGTAATTTTAGAATATCCGATTTGATAGATGAAAGATAATTACTCAAATTATCAAAACTGATCGAATCCAATTCCATCTGATTCAAATCATTATCACTACCATTTAAAATCCAGAGATCAACTTGATCAGATGGGACCTGAAGTGTAATGTGAGCTTTCCCCATCTTTACTTTCCGTTCCCAAGTAATTTTTCCACCGTCACTCAAACTCCAAGCTTGGACTAGAAAGCTTCTTGTCCTAAATTCAGGACCTTTATCACTACTCTGTAAAATCTCCAATCCGTCATCGGTTCTTATGGCTTTAAGTCGATTAAAACCTACTGTATGTAGCCATTGATTTGACCAGTCTGACAAATCCGTCGTACCAAAATTATCTAAAAATTGTTGTAAATTAGCATTACCATAAGCGAATTCGTTGAAAAAGGAATGTAAACCCTCGCGGAACTCTTGTTCACCAACATAATACAGAAGTTGCTTCAGTACTGAAGCTCCTTTCAAATAGGTTATGGCATCAAAGTTTTGAAAAGCTTCGTCAGTATCTACACAGTCAACAACAACGGGGTGAGTAGATCTAAAACTGTCTTGTTCTTTTGCCTCTACCTGCACTTCATAGTGAAAATATAAAGACGAATCTTCATGATGGCCTGTACGTTCCAGACAGATATAAGCCATCAGAGTTGCAAAAGCTTCGTTTAGCCATAAATCATCCCACCAGTCCATTGTCACAAGATTTCCGAACCACATATGCGCTAATTCATGAACCAAAGTGTTATCTCTACTAAAAAGCTCTTTACGACTCGGAAGTGATGAAAAAAGCATTTCCTCGCGTAAAACCACACATCCCACATTCTCCATCGCACCCCAATTAAACTCAGGCACGAATACTTGGTCATATTTATCGAAACCAAACTCGGTACCGAAAAACCCCTCGTAGAACTTCCTCGCGTCGTTAATTATTCTAAAAATATAGTCTGCCTCAACATCTTTTAACTTCTCTGAGCGGCAGTAAATATTCATTGAAACAGGTACCAGCGGACCCTCAACTTTTTGGTAGTCTCCAAAACAAAGAGCAAATAAGTAACTCGATATAGGCGGGGTCGGCTTAAAATGTACATTTTTCAGCTTACCTTCAAGTATCTCTGTTAATTTAGAGGAGTTGGCGAGAACAGACCACTCTTTTGGAAGATTAACGCTCAATTCAAAACAAGCCTTTAAATCAGGTTGATCGAAACAGGGAAATATTTTACCCGCATCGTAAGGACATAAATTAGAATAATAGTAATCCGTCAGATTTTCAGGATCATGATAATGATGAATCCCAACACCTCGATTAGTTACCTCAGATGTAAAATGGATTTCGACGGTATGAGAACCTTCTGTCAAAGATGGTAGTTGAAGGCGTTTACCGCACCAATTGACCTTTTGAAATTCTCCGTCGATCAAAAGTAGCTCAATTGATTTACCAACGTATTCGAGCCATAAGCCCTCCACAGTATTGAGGCACGTTAAATAAATGGTTGTCTTACCAGTAAATTCTTTACACTCCTTTTCAAATTTTAAGCTTACTAACTGTCGAAGACCAGCCTGCAAATTACTAGATCGCCACTGAGCCTCATCCCTCTTTAGCGTTACTCTCAAACTCATAAGCCTTCCAAAAGAGCTTTACGTCGCTCATGAAGATCAGGGTGAGACGCATAAAACAGATTAAATATTCTGTGAGGAAATGGATTAGAAAGATTTTCTTCAGCAAGAATTTGAAGGGCCTCCACCAACGCCTCAGGATCACCTGTTTTCTCACGAGCATATGAATCCGCTTCAAACTCGTGTTTTCGGGATAATCCATTACCGATGGGAGAAAACCAAAACATAAATTCCCCTAGTAACAACGACACGAGCAAAAATAAAGCTACCGGATCTCCAACGTCAAATCCGAAACTCTCAAAAAAAGGAGGCCACTGGCTCAAGACACTCAAAAGGTAAAAAGATCCAAACAAGCTGAAGGCAGCAAAAATGAGTCGACGAGGAATGTGCCCCAAACGATAATGTCCAATTTCATGAGCAAGTACAGCTCTAAGCTGTCTGGTATCTAGCTGGTCTAACAAAGTGTCGAATAAAACCACTTGTCTAGCCTTCCCAAAACCAGTAAAAAAAGCATTCGAATGCCCACTCCGAGTACTACCGTCCATTACTTGCATCTTACTAGCCTCAAAATCGCATTCACGCATGAAGCTACCAAGCTGCTCCTTCAGATCACCCTCGGGAAGATCTTCCAGTTTATAGAATAGAGGCAAAATAAACTTTGGAAACAAAAATAAACCCAAGAGTTGAAAGGCTAACATAGCTAAGGAGGCATAAATCCACCATCCCGATCCCAGATTTTTAAGAAGCCAGAGTAACCCAGCAACTACTGGCAAACCGATCAAAATCCCTAAAACCAAACCCTTTAAGTGGTCTTTCAACCAGAGCGCTACGCTCATTTTATTAAATCCGTACTTTTCTTCTAAGACAAAATGATGGTAATAATCCCAGGGAAAACCGAACAGGCTCATTATCATTGAAATAACAACTAATAGAATCGAACCACTCCAAATTCCCTCACCTGCAATCGCCCTAAACCATTCAAAAAATTGAGGTAGGATACCCGAGTATAACAATGCTATCAAAAGCAACACATCAAAAATCATTTGCGAGCCACCAAATGAAAATTTTTCCAGACAGTAATTTAAGCGTTTCGGTGCAATTTCGTCCGGGCTGCCGCGCAACTCAGCTACACATTTTTTTAGATAGCTACGATTTAATCCTAGAAGTATTAGTTCCGCTGAGAGCCTGGCAGCGATAACCAGCAATATAAATAATTCAAATTTCACAGGGCATAAGAGATAGCAGTCTTATCGATTAAACTCAAGCTTGAAATCAAGTTTTTTAGAAGATTAAGCTAATAAACGTTTTAAAAACAGGGTCAAAAGTCGTTATCCTCGTAGTGAAATATCATCAAAAATGACAATATTAACAGAGTGATTGAGAAAGCTCTCGGAGAGATATCTAAACAATTTAGGTAGGCATTGCAAAGCCGCGAAAAAGAAATTGATGATGCTTTGCTCTCAGCTTACTTTGCTCGGACACTTGTTAACTAGAGGTACGAATCTAACTGACATTAATGGCTGCCGCTCTAAACCTGAATCTGTTTTTTTGTACAGCACCAGCTCCTGGCTAGTGTCGCCTTCTGGAATCACACAATACCCGCCAAACTTGAGGCTCTGAAGTAAATTTGTCGGAAAGGTCGAAGCCGCGGCGGCAACTAAAATTCTATCGAAACCAGCTTCATCAGGCCAACCATCATATGCATTACCCAGCCTTAAGTCCGGTTTTTCAAAGCCTAAATTTTTCAAATTTTCACGAGACTGATCGAGTAGTTCAGAATACCTTTCTAATCCGCAAACGTCACAGCCCATAGCCAATAAAACTGCCGTTTGATATCCACTCCCCGTTCCAATTTCGAGAACCCTCATACCAACCTCTAGCTTTAGAGATTCGGTCATAGCAGCCACCATATATGGTTGACTGATAGTTTGGCCGCAGGCGATAGGCAGGGGCCTATCCTCATATGCATCTGGCCACAAAGCGCTCCTAACAAACTGATGTCGTGGTATCTCCCCCATAGCAGTAAGTAAGCTGTTGTTCTTAATACCGCGAGAAACTATTTGCCGATCTATCATATTTTTACGTGCGAGGCGATACACAGGTAGTTCATCAAAATTACGCATAGCTTAATATAACAGAAAATCCTCTACTTGATCGGCAACAAGTGTTCCAAGAATCTCCGTATTGTACCCGCCCTCTAGGACGGAAAGTAATCTTCCCTGACTGAATTCCTGTGCCATTGTTAGAATTATCTTGTTGATTTGTCTAAATTCACTCCTCTGGACATTCAGTCCACCCACTGGGTCATCATGAAAAGCATCATAGCCGCTACTCAACAAAATAAATTGGGGTTTATAATCCTGCATTACTGAATAGAGTGGCCCCTCCAAAGCCTCTAAAATTCTTGCACCACTTGAATTCTCAAGCAATGGAACATTCATGGTATAGCCCTCACCAAATCCACGACCTCTCTCAGCTGCGGAGCCTGTTCCGGGATAGAATGGATACTGATGTGTGGAAAAAAAATAGATATTAGGTTCATCGTAAAAAATATCCTGTGTCCCATTTCCATGATGAACATCGAAATCTATAATTAGAATTCTCTCTAGAAAAAATCTTTTTTGTAAGTAACGCGCTGCGATCGCAACATTGTTAAAAATACAAAAACCCATAGCATTTGTAGGCAGAGCATGATGTCCGGGAGGTCTCACGGCACAAAATGCATTGGTTATTTTCTTCTGCATTATTGCCTGAGCTGCTTCGATGACCCCTGAGGCCGCCATTTTTGCGGCTTTACTACTATGCTTACAAGCTCTGGTATCTCCATCGTCCAAGTAACCGCCACCTCGCTCACTGACATCAGATACTTTCTCCACGTAATCTTGACGGTGAACCTCAAATAAATGCCTGACATCCAACGGCTCAAGACTTAATCTGTGCAGAGAGTTCACTAGACCACGAGTTTCTAATTCGGTTCTAATACTCTGAAGTCGTTCGGGGCATTCAGGATGTCCAGGAGATTGAATATGTAGATCATAAATAGCATGATCAACGAAACCGGTAAGATTCATTAAAACCAGCCCTTAATCTGACTGAAGTTCAAACTTTTGAGATCCGGAACTTTAGCATGAGCGAAACTAAAACTATCTAAAGGGTGTGTAGTACCAACAGCAATTACCCTACAACCGGCTGACAATCCAGCTTCCACTCCAGAATGACTATCCTCTAAAACTAAACATTTTTGCGGACAAATACCAGCAATAGCTGCTGCTTTGATAAAAGGTTCGGGATTGGGCTTTCCCTTAACTACATCATCACCGGAAATCATTCCAATGAAATAATTTTCGAGATCTAAAATTGGTAAAGCGGCTAACAGGTTATCCCTAGGTGTCGATGAAGCGATTACACAAGGTATGCCTTCCGAATCTAACCAATCGAGGAACTCCCTGACGCCAGGAAGAACTTCGATACCTTCCTCCTTCAACAAATATCTGTATGCAGATTCTTTAGCAAAAGCGATTTCACTAACTTTATCTGGATCTTCAGTCCATCTTAAAATTTCAGGAATAATGGTTTCATTACGCTTACCAAAACCCTCTTGAAAGTGTCCTTCGGGCAATGGCAGCGAATATTCCTCAGCTACAATCTCCCAACTTTTTTCATGCATCAATGAAGAATCGATCACGACACCATCCCAATCGAAAAGAACGGCCCATTGACTCATAAAGACTCCTTCATATTGAATTCGTGTAATTCGTGGTTGACCGCAAGGTAATAATCATTTATCGCAGTGTAGACTGAGCCGCCTGGATTCAAAATCGACTGAAATAAAATAAAGCGATTCAAGAGAAAGGCTTTCGTCTTAAATGTTTGATGACGCTGCAACCAATTATTTATCTCATTTTGTCTGGGAAATTTTACGCGACCTAAAGTAACATGTGGATAATATTTTCGCGATTCTGCTTTTACTCCAGCAGATCGGCATTTAGCCTCTATCAAGGCCTGAAGTTTCTTAAGAGCCTGGTTAATACTCAATCCGACCCATATCGTTTTTGGATAGCCTTTAAACGGAAAAACACCAACTCCTTCCAACTGTATTAAAAATTCTTCAAACTCTAAATTAGACAGTAATGAATCTAAGATCCTCAATTGTGGTTGATGAATTTGACCAACGAATCTGAGTGTCAAATGGATATTTTCAGATTTTATAAGGCGTACTCCCCGTAATCCAGTTTGAAGAGCGAGCATCGATTCTACGACACCTTCGGGTAACGATACACCTACAAATACTCTCTTCATTAGATTCTTTTTTGACAATTGATACAAATATGAGTGCTACGTTGGCCAACAATTAAACGCTGAATGACTGCATTACACGAAAAACAAGGTAATCCAGTACGCCGAAAAACCTGTAATTCTTCCTGATTACTTCCCTTGCTTTGGCTGACAGAATAGAAATTGGCAGCTCCTGTTCCGAGTGTAGTGCCCATATTCCGGAGACCTTTTATCAGAACTTTTCGAATGCTTTTTAATAACTGTCCTGACTTCGCTGCACTCAATCGATGAGCAGAACTTAGTGGATGAATACCACTATCAAAAAGGGCCTCATCGACATAGATATTACCCAAACCAGCGATGAAACTTTGATCAAGCAATAGTGGCTTTAACTGACGTTTACGAGATTTACACATTTTGTAAAATAATTCTTCGGTGATTGAGTTATCTAATGGCTCGGGACCGATTTTAGAGAATAAGTTATGAGTATGATCGACCAAATTCCAACGACCAAACTTTCGAGTATCTTTGAAGCACAGAAAACTATCATTATCCAATTCAAGAATTACATGAGTGTGCTTACAATTTGGCATCTTCGATTGCAAAGAAAACTGACCTGTCATCCGTAAGTGGACTATTAGTAGTTTTTCACTAGTCAATTCAAATATTAAATATTTTGCTCTCCGACTTACTCCCAAGAAACGCAAACCTTTAATCTGCTGATTGAATTGATCAGTCGTATGTGAACTAATCGTCCTTGGCCAATACACGCGAGAAGATTTTATGGTGCATCCGACCAAACTCGCTGACCTTAGATCATTTGCTACAGTTTCAACTTCAGGCAACTCGGGCATTGAATCTCCTTGAAAATGATATACTCCATCTTAGGTTAGCCTTAATAAAAAAACCTTGCAACCATGGAAACGAAAGATAAATTTAATAGACCGATTCATGATCTTAGAATTTCAGTAATTGATACCTGTAATTTTAGATGTACCTACTGCATGCCTGCCGACCGGGTCTATAATTTTTTAGAGCCTAGTGAGAGATTAACTTTTTCTGAAATTGAAAAAATAGCACGACTGTTTGTAGAGCAAGGTGTTCGTAAATTGAGAATTACTGGCGGTGAACCACTACTTAGGCGCAATCTTGCTGACTTAATTCACAAGTTAGCCTGTATCAAAGGCGTACAGGATATCTCTTTAACCACCAATGGATATCTCCTCAAAGATCAGGCTCAAATCCTCAAAGAGGCGGGTCTTAATCGTATCACTGTATCTCTTGATACAATCGAGCCTTTACTCTTTCAAACAATGTCTGGACGTAACATAAAAGTACACAAAATTCTCGAAGGAATCGACGAAGCAAACGCAGTTGGTCTAAATCCTATAAAAATTAATGCCGTGGTTCAAAGAAAGGTAAATTGTTATAAGGTTTTAGATTTGGCAAATTACTTTAAGGAGCGTGGTCACATAGTCAGATTTATTGAATATATGGATGTTGGTAATCAAAATAGTTGGGATATGAAGCATGTTGTTTCCAGCAAACATCTTTTAGAACAAATCAAAAGCCAGCATCCTGTGGAAGCTCTTGGGCCAGCATATTTTGGGGAAGTTGCCTCACGCTATCGCTATTTGGACAATGGAGTCGAATTCGGCTTCATCTCCTCCGTAACTCAGCCCTTTTGTGGTAGCTGTACAAGGGCTCGATTGTCTACAGACGGTAAAATATATACGTGTTTATTTGCCTCAGAAGGAACCGATCTAAAAAAAATTCTGCGTTCGGAAGGAAGTGATGAACAGTTACGTAGAAAAATCATATCCACTTGGTCGCAAAGACGTGATCAATACTCTGAACTAAGGGGATATGGAATAAACTCCAATGAACATAAAGTAGAAATGTTTCATATTGGCGGCTAGCTTTAATAACTACTGAGACCCAAATTCCACGCTCTGAAGCAGCTTGTTTGTAGCTACTAACAATGCTTTGAACTCTTCGGAATAACCCATTCTAGATTCGCCTGGGTAAGCATTTGCCCCGCCACAGCGAATTTCATGATCTTCGAACGCAAAGTGAAGGCACCACTGCACCCCTTGCATCACATTTGGATCATCGTAATGTGCCTGCCAGCTCCATATTCCCAAGTCATCAATATCCTGATAGAAAATCAACCATTTATCTTTCGAGATGACTAGATCTCTTTGCTCCCCCTCAGATGGAGTAAATCGATGAATACGATCTAAACCAAATCCCTGGCCCTTATGATCAGGCGGTGTTCGCAAATATTTCAATACCTGACCCTCGAGTCTTAAGGCATAAGAGGCTCCGGCGGAGCCTTCTATTAGAGTAAATTCAAATTTGCTTGGCTGCATAACTTTATCCTACACTATAATTCTAACCCTTGCACCGCTAAAACAAAAACATCAAATTTGGTAAACTATCGGAGTGCTAAAAATTGTGGTTACTTGCGCGGTGATTAAAAGGAACGGGTTCTATCTTTGTGCTCGACGTGCCCAGGGCAAGAAGCTCGCCGGATATTGGGAATTTCCAGGCGGTAAAGTGGAAGACGGTGAGTCCCTCTTCCAATGTATTGAGCGAGAAATATTAGAAGAACTACACTGTAGAGTTCTTGCCCGCAAAATCTTTGATGTGTCGCTGAGTCAACAAAAACAGAAAGTAATTGAACTACACGCTATTGAATGCGACCTACTCAATGAGGAGCCAAAAGTTAACTCAATAGATCATGATTTACTCTGCTGGACAACTCCCTTAAACATATATCGCCTCCATCTTGCACCAGCTGACATTCCTTTTTTGAAAAAATTACAGCAAAATAAAAACCATATTTTGGAGTCTGTTTTATGAAAATTAAATTTTCACCGGTTAGTTTGAATGATTTGCAGCTTTTATTCGAGCTGCACTCTGTAAGTATGTCAGAAATTGTCGCTCAAATATTTGGATGGGATGAGGGTCGACAAAAAGCAATGTTTTGCGAGAAATTTAATACAATGGACCACTTTTGGATTATTTTAGACGACACACCTGTGGGGGCAATACGTTTGAAAGAACATCCGGGATTACTGGAGATTAGAAGTCTGGAAATTTATCCGCAATATCAAAAACAGGGGATTGGAACCGCACTAATTCAAAATCTTATTCAAAGAGCCCATCATGAAAAAATTAACCTATTTTTGAGGTCATTCCAAATTAATCCGGCAATTCATCTATTTATGCGTATGGGCTTCAAAATCTACGATGAAAATGATACTCATTTTATGATGATTTATCGGTCTTAAAGGTATGAAAAATGAAATCCTTACTCTCGACAATAAGCCGTATTCGGCATATAAGAGGCTCAAGAAGACATTTATCTTTAAACAGTTTGAATTTAAGATCGATTATGTCCAGGGAGACCCTTTTGCTGCACCGAGCAAATGCGTAATAAAGATTCCAAAAAGTATTTTCTCAACATCTGTAAAACAACATTGGGATCAAAAACGTAGAGTTCCATTGTGCGATTTTTTTGGACGTCGTTTAGCTAAATTAATATCAAATTTACCAAATAGAGATATGGGCAGTGGCAAGAGTGGGCATATACGAATAGACCATGGCGGACAGCAGATTCTTGATCGAGCTAGCTGCCAAATTACTGACCAAGAGATGCAATTCTACCTTGAAATTGGCTTACCTGCCTACGGTAGACGTATTGCGGGAAAACATTGTGAATACTTGCTATCTGAAATAATACCTGAATTGATCAGCAAAAATTTAAAGGTCTCCATTGGGGTGGAAGCCGATTTGAAGCAGCATATACATTGCTATTTAAATGATCTTGCACTGCGAAAAAAACTTAAAGAAATTAATGCCATCGCCTTTATCGCTGACGAATCCGTTCTTCCTAGAATCCGTGGAGATCGTCAAGAGCCCATGGAGGAGGGGGTTAAACCTTTTCAAAGTCCTGAAAATCTAAGCACCAAGCTTACCTTAGCATATGAGTATGCGGGCAAAAAAGAAATTAAGGGAATGCTCCTACCTTGCGGTATTCATATCATTACCGGTGGAGGATACCATGGCAAAAGCACGCTACTCCAAGCTTTAGCACAAGGTGTCTACTGTAATATACCGGGAGATGGACGCGAATTAGTCATCACAAATAGTAATTGTATGCAAATAAAAGCAGAGGAAGGCCGAGCCATATCGGGAGTCGATTTACGCCCCCTTATTCAGAATATACCTGGTAAAGAGGATACCAGTTGCTTCAATACTCAAGATGCTAGCGGTTCGACTAGTCAGGCAGCTTCCATTGTCGAAGCAATGGAATCCGGAAGTAGATTACTTTTAATGGATGAAGACAGCAGTGCAACAAACTTATTGATTCGAGATGCTCGTATGCAAGCTCTAGTACAAAAACAGTGGGAACCAATTACTCCATGGATTGATCGAATTGAGGATTTTTATAAGTATTACGGAATCAGCACGGTGATTGTTATTGGTGGATGTGGAGATTACCTTGAAGTCGCTAATAAGGTTCTTAAAATGGAGGAGTATCAATTGCGTGACGTTACTTCGGAAGCGGCTGAAATTGTACGTAAATTCAAAAATCTTAGAAAAAAAGAAGAAATCTCTCCGTTGAAGCCGAGCAAAGACCGTTATATCCTGCCCGAGACGATTGATGCGAGTCGTGGCAAGCATACCTTCAAGCTAGAGCTCATTGGAACGAAAATTTTGCGTTTTGGCCATAACGAAATTGACTTACGCTCTCTGGAACAGCTTACCGACTCCAGTCAACTTAGAGCCGCCGCATTTGCGATGATGTGGATCCGCCAAAAAGCAGAAAAATCGGACGTCTGTCTTGAAAAAATTTTTAACGAATTGGAGTACGAACTAAAATCAAGGGGTCTCAAAATTTTATGGGGTAAGCAGGAGCATCCTGGAGATCTCGCCATGCCTCGGATCCAAGAAATTGCAGCACTCCTTAATAGATTACGTCCATTGAAAGTATTTCAATGATTGTTTAGCTGCAAAAAAAAAGTTATCTTTCGGGGAAATAAATTAGACTGCTAGGAGCGAACTTATGGCTTTAACCCCGTCAACATTCATATTAAACCCTGGAGATGTTGCTCCCGATTTCAACTTGCCCGACCCTACCGGAAACATCTTCAGTTTAAACAACTTTGCGGACTCTAAAGCTTTGGTAATTATGTTCTGGTCTAATCACTGTCCTTTTGTAAAACTACTTAAATCTCACGTTAGTGAGTTTGCTCGCGAATCTATGAAGCAAGAAGTATCTTTTATAGCAATAAACTCGAATGATATTGATAAGTATCCAGATGATTCACCTCAAAAAATGGCCGAAGATATAGAAAACTTTAATTATCCATTTGCTTATCTTTTTGATGAGGATCAATCGGTAGCTCAAGCTTACAAAGCCGCGTGTACTCCAGATTTTTTTGTATTTGACAGAAATTTCAAATTACGTTACATGGGACAATATGATTCAGCAAGACCAGGGAATGGAATCGATGTCACCGGAAATGATCTCGGCCGCGCCATAGAAGCAATTCTAGAGAATCGTCAATTAGATTTTGACCCGACCCCTGCGGCAGGCTGTAATATAAAGTGGAAACCTGGTAATGAACCCGACTACTTCGGTTAATTTCATGCAGAAACTTTATTTGATTCGTCACGGAGAAACAAAGAGTAATTCTAATGGGGTTTTCCAGGGACAAACCGACTCTCCACTATCGCAACTTGGACAAAAACAAGCACAACTTCTTGCCCTACGATTGCTGAAGGAGCAAATAAAGATAGATAGATTAATTACCTCAACTCTTGGACGAGCTATTGAAACGGCTGAATACATAGCAGAAGCCCTTGATTGTAGAATTGAAACTGATTTAGGCTTACAGGAGATTAATCTGGGAAATTGGGAAGGTATGAAGTGGGAGCAAATCCGCGATAACTTTCCAATTCAATCGGAAGACTATCATCAAAAATGGTGGCATTTCAGAGAGCATGGCGGGGAGTCATGGTGGGAGGCATTGAATAGGTTCAACTCTACGGTTATGAAATTAATCGAAAACTCACCGCAACAAACTCTAATGTTGGTGGCTCATGGTGGCGTTATTCGCTTGTTTATAACTAAGCTACTGGGCTCTAATTCACCCAGACCCCCCCTTGAAATTTCCAATACAGGAATTACAGAAATTGATATCCAAGAAACACAGCTAAGGATATTAAGAATTAACGACCATTCTCATATCAGAGATTGATACACGCGTTAATCAGTTTGAAAAGTTTTGAATAGACGAATCATTGTCTGACGATATATCTGCATAAAAGCCTCACGTCCAATTCGATCTGCTAAATCCGGCTCATCAATGAAAGGATTTCGGTTTCCTTGAAATTTTTCGACACGCTCATTACGGGCGAGCTCCCAATCATCCGGCGGATCTTCTCGATTCCATTTAAGAAACATAGCAATTCTAGAATTCCAAAAGTGCTCTTTATCAGTTTTTCGAAAAATTGGTCGGTTATGATATCTAACCATAAAATAAAGCATGGCTCTAGCTACATTACCCTTTAGGTTGTCCTGAGGTTCGAATAGATTACCACCTTGCTTCGCACCAGCCTTGGTAGAATAGCGTGGATTTACAACTTCACCAAATGCAAAGCTTCCCCTCATCCCGTTAGGCTTGGAGAAAGTCGAAAAGAGTTGGTGAATATCGCTAACCATTGGCCTTTGTTTCGAAAACTTACTCTGCGGCCAAATATGTTCACAGTTCACAAAATCATCAGGAGTACCGTCTAAGTTGGCATCTCCCTCCTCAAAGTACCTATGTCCTCTCCTTGCAGCATCGACACCTGAATAGGCCGTATGCACCCTTCCGGACTTATTGTCTACTACATCATACATATATTGTTTGGCTACACCGTAGCTCTTCTGCTTATAGTTTTGACCTGTGATATGATGCAATCGATTGAACAGGACTGTTCCGACTTGCCCCTCGTAGGATTGTGGTATCTCTGTCGTCATTTGGCTGTGAACTTTATTAAAAATTTCTTTTGAAGTTAATTCTTGAGCCATAACAACGGAAAGGTTACAGACACCAATACTGAGACCACCTAGTAGAACTGTTATACCAATCATTAAACGCATTTTCTATTTCCCTTAGGGTAGAATGAATTACCGTTGATTATTAGAAAATTTGTAGAATCGTCAAGGATTCTGAAAAATCATTTTACCTTTTTTTATGAACTTCGGTGCAGTAACACCCTTCCCAGTATTTTCGTTATTAACCACCTTGGAAAAAAGCGATAGCATAATGCAGCCAGTTTATTCAAAAGCCCAGGGACGATTACTCTCTGTCCTCTAGACATTTTATTGAGAGTATACCGTACAACATCTTTCACATGCATGGAAGGTATGGGCGTAGCTTTAAGACTTTTAGCGCCAGCTACATCAAAAAATTCAGTAGCTGTAGGTCCTGGACAAAGCACACTACAACGCACCCCCGTCCCCGATAATTCTTCATCTAATGCCTCCGCAAAATGAAGATCAAAACCCTTGGTCGCAAAATATGTATTCATACCGGGACCAGGTTGAAATCCACCGCATGAAGCAACAATAAGAATTTTGCCTGAGCCCCTTTGAACCATTTTTTTCGCAAAACGATGACTCAATTCCAACATTGAACGGATGTTTAGATCAACCATCTCAAGCTCTCTATCTAAATCGAGCTCTGTAAACCTTCCGCAAGAACCAAAACCTGCATTATTTATCAATAAGTTCACCTGAATATCTTCTGCTTCGCAGAACTTCTGTAAACGTAAACCCGCATCGGGCTTACTCAAATCAAGGGCAAGAGTTTTAACCGGAACTTTTTCTTGAAGCTCTATTTTCAAGTCAGTCAACCGCTGCAAACGGCGTGCTACGAGTAGTAAAGCATACCCTTCTAATGCCAATTGACGCGCGAACTCTGCACCGATACCAGCAGAAGCTCCTGTCACCAATGCCCAACCTCGAACGTAATCTATCATAATTATTACCCATCCCAATAAAAAACGAAAAATGCTTAGTTGTGCGAAAGTATAGTCTCTACAAGTTGATTCACGGTAAATCCAGTTTCCTCTTTGATATGAGCGGCGGGAGCCGAATAACCGAAACGATCAAGACCAATTATTTGACCTTCTAGGCCAACAAAACGATGCCAACCAAAACTGACTTGAGCCTCTATCGAATGCCTAGATTTTGCACTTAAAGTAAGAATCTCTTTTTTATATTTTTCGCTCTGCTGCTCGAAGATTTCCCAACATGGTACAGAAATTACTCGCACAGACTCCCCTTTTTGTCTCAGTATCTTCGCCGCCTCAATAGCTAGGTGTAATTCACTTCCAGAGGAGAAAATTACCCGGTTTGGATTATCCCCACCACTTAAAACCTCGTAAGCACCTCTCGCTACTCCTTCATTGCAACTAACGGAGGTTTCACTTAGGTGGGGTAAATTTTGGCGAGACAACAATATAGCGGAAGGCCCCTCATAAGCCAATGCTGCTAACCATGACCCTCGTACTTCGTTACCATCAGCAGGTCGAAAAACCTGAGTCCCAGGAATGGTACGCAGAGCAGCAGCATGCTCGACTGGTTGATGGGTGGGGCCATCCTCACCCAGAAATACGCTATCATGCGTAAATTGATAAATTACTGGCAATCCAATCAGACTTGATAAGCGCAAGGAAGGCCTAAGATAGTCACTGAAACAGAGGAAAGTACCAACCATAGGTCGAAAAAATCCAGTAACAGCCATTCCTGCAGCTACAGCAGACATACCAAATTCCCGTACTCCATATTTTATGTTACGTTCATTCGTGCTATGCCGACTTATAATTCCGTCACCCTTAATTGTGGTACTATCAGAGCATGAGAGGTCTGCAGAGCCTCCTATGAAGGAGGGAATTTGTTCAGCTAGAACCTGAATACATGCCTGCGAACTCTTACGCCCCGCTAGCATCTCACCAGTTTCAAACTTAGGAAGTTGTACTTCGAGATTATCTAAATCCGGTTCTGCCATTGCATTTAGAGTCGCGAACTCCTCTGGGTATTTCTGCTGATAATAGCGATATAATGTTTGCCACTCGTCATAGCGTTTCTTATTAATTTTCTCTTGATTTTCGAAGTATTCATAAACTTCCTCGTGAACTTCAAAAGATTTTTCCGGATTCAAGCCCAGCTTCGATTTAGTGAGTTTTAATTCTTCAGAGCCTAAAGGTGAGCCATGCACCGAACTTGTACCTGCTTTATTTGGGGATCCATAGCCTATAATCGTTTTACAAATTATCAGTTGCGGCTTATCTGTAATCGTTTTAGCCCACTCCAACGCTTCCTCTATTGCAAATAGATCATGACCATCAATCTCTGTGACCTCAAAACCGTAAGATTCAAACCTCTTCCAAACGTCTTCAGAAAAACATTCGTCCAGGTCACCATCTAAACAAATATCATTAGCATCATAAAGCACAGTCAAATTAGATAATCCCAAATGACCTGCGAGTGAGCATGCCTCATGGGCAACGCCCTCCATCATGCAACCGTCACCAGCCAAACCGAATACATTGTAATCGAAAATTTCAGCATCTTTTTTGTTAAAACGCTCCCCCAAAATTTTCCCGGCCAAGGCGATACCAACGCTCGCCGCGAGCCCCTGTCCTAAGGGACCCGTCGTCATTTCTACTCCAGGTGTCTCAAATGTTTCCGGATGCCCCGGAGTCAACGAATGTAATTGTCGAAAATTCTTAATATCCTCTAAAGTCAATCCGCAACCTGAGAGATGTAAAAGAGAGTAGAGGAGCATAGAACCGTGTCCAGCGGAAAGAACAAATCGATCACGATTAATCCATTCAAGATCTTTTTGGTAATATTTCAGGGCTCCGCCATAAAGAATCGCTCCAATCTCGGCACACCCCAAAGGAAGACCCGGATGACCCGAATTCGCCTTTTCAATAGCATCAATAGAAAGACTTCGAATACCTAGAGCGATTTGTTCTAATTTAGCTTTACGTTGAGGTTCCATAGCAAATCCTTTCCTTGGCGCGATATTATATGGTACGCATCTGACTATGTACATTAGTGATTTAGGACATATTCAATTAGCGATGATACAATTTTTTTATGGAAAAAATTTGTAACTATAAATCTGGTGAATGGAAATGCTTGCTCACATCTCAGGCTAACAGTAATTTTTGTTGTCTGCATAGTGAAGCAGTGCATGAACAGACTGAGATAACTAAAAATCTTTATCAGCTAAGCCAAACCGATAATCATATCTTACTAGCTTACGATTTAATAAATTTTCAAACTCCAAAAAATCCCGCAATAAGATTTAAGAATAAAAGCTTTCAGAGAGGTCTATGGTCATCCATTATCTGGAATAATGATTTTTTCAATCAGTGCGATTTTTTGAACCTAGAGATTGAAAATATAACAATGGAGGCTTGTGTCTTAGAAGATTTCCAATTCAAAAATTGCAATTTTTTTGGCTATAGTGACTTAAGAAGCAATTGGCTAAGAGGAAGTTTTGAGAGTCTTAAATCTGAAATCCAAAGCTTCCGATTAGAAGGCGTGAAAATAGAAAATTGCCTGTTCAGTAATTGCTCTTGGGAAAACCTATATTTCTATAATTGCGTGATGCGAGAAGTATATTTTGCTGACTGTGTTTTTGAGCAAGCCTCATTCATACACTGTGATTTTATAGACTGTCGCTTCGAAGGTAATTCGGGCATATTGGCCATGGAAAATTGTCATTTAGAAGCTTGTCAAATTGAAGAGCCAGAAGACCAACTACTCATATCTAAGCTTAATTGCAGCAATAAATAACTACAGAATGCTTTGAGATAAGGCTAATTACTCTCCAATCTCTGAATACATATTTTCAAGTTGTTTTCCACCCCAGGCGCCTTAGGATTCAAATCCAGAGTCTTGCGATAGTAATTCATTGCGTGTACATACTGCCTCCGAGCAAAGAAAATATTTCCTAACTCCAAATAAGACCAGGAATGCTTCGGCCTCAGCTCTAACACCTTAGAGAAACTAGCAATGGAATCCTGGTAGCGCTTCATTCGTTTCAGTAAAATTCCTCGGTCATAATATATCCAGGAAGCCTTTTTATTGAGTTCCAGTGCCTTATCAAAACTATCCAAAGCCTCTTCAAATTTTTTAAGTCCCTGCAGAGCTAGTGAACGTTCGTACCAAGCATCTCGAAAACCTGGTTTCAATTTAATTAAAGAGTCATAGTACGAAAGCGATTCATCCAATTTTTTAATTTTACGTAAACTATAGGCCATTTTATATAACATTTCATGATGATCTGGCTCTCTAATAAGAATCTCTCTAAGAAATGGCACAATCTCCGCGTACTTCTTTTGCTTAAACATTTCTCTAATAAAATCTCTCAGTCTTAATTTAGAAGGAAAATCTTTTTTAATTTGTTGTCTCAATCTATCCTCAGAAGAGTCCTCTGATTTAATGAAATCGTCCAGCTCACTCATCGTTAGCGAATCAGTTTGGGACTGGCTCGGTAAATTAATATCCTCTGAATTTGTTTGCGTACTGTTTTGCTGGTAAACCTTTAGCCAGTCTGGTAAAGGCTCTTCCATTGCTAACAAATTTTGGAATAAAATTATCGTAATAAAAGCTCGACTAACTAACATAATTCCGCTCCCTGTAGTTTACAGTGGGAAACTAAACATAAATATATACCAGACAACAAGGAATGAATTAAAAATAGAATAAATATTGTACAACTATTGCCAGAGACTAAACCTTGAATCATAATTGCTGACGGTGGTTATCATCAAATGGAGGAAGTGGTGGCTGTATCAGTGGAAGTAGAGATAAGAGCAGAACTTTGGGACGCTTTCAAATATTACTGTGAGGAAGAAGACTTAGATCCTCATACGGAACTAAAGCAGACTTTGACAGAGTACATATCAAGCGTCAAGGAAGAAAACGAGGCTTTTAGCTGAAGATGCGGGTAGCACAAATCCGAATTTAGCTACCCAACGAAACACATCGTATCCCAGTATTGCCGTAAATTGTGTCTTTATCTCCTGACATGGAGTATTTGATAGTCGCTTTCTCAGCGGAATCCATGAAAGATCCACCTTTCATCATTTTATGCTGACCGGGCTTTGAAAAAAAAGATTGATCACTTGCTGCGAAATCCTGATCGACCCATTGACGAACATTTCCTGACATATCATACACTCCCAAAGGTGACACGTTCCCAGGATAACTACCAACCTCCACTAAACCGATACCAGCCTCATGCGTATTCGCCATTCTTACAGAAAACTGATTGCCCCAGGGATATTGCTGGCCACTTTGGGTACCCGCTGCATACTCCCATTCCTGTTGGGTTGGCAACCTTTTATCTTCCCATTTACAAAAAGCTTGCGCGTCCTCAAAGGAAACATATGTAACCGGCTTAAAACCCTTTCCATCTACTACCTGATAATTATTTCCTTCCCAATGAAACGGTGGTTGATGTCCGGTTTTTCTCACGAACTTAGCATACTCAATGTTGGTGACTGGAAACTTATCAATACCCCACTTTACACCGTCAGTTTCGAGTGGGATCATCGCATTCAATTCCTTCTCATTAATTAAAATTTGTTCTAAACTTGGTAAATCTTTATGCTCAATAGCACCCTCTTCGATACTTGATTGGCTTAGCGTGGATCCGTCACTCAAACTTGCTAGCGTTGAATTGTCGATAGTTTCGTTGTAGTTTGTCTGGTATTTAGGAGCTTCGATCAAGACATCACGGGACTCAGTATCATCATTCACTGCATCCCCACTTGAAGCAATTTGGGTCACCTCCACCTTTTTAACGGGTAAACGAGGATCATCGTCAGGAGCATTAACAAAAAGCACTAGGCACGCCGCAACTGCAACCCCGTATGTAGCCCAATTGCGACTGATATTGAGGTGAATTACATCCAATATCGTAGGCTCAGGTAATTTTATATCAACCTGCATCTGCTCCTGATCTAACCTACTTTGAAATTTAGCCCAGCTGTCCCTGGGAGGTTCCACTTCATCTAGAAACTCTATTGACCCTAACTCAGTCTCAAAGTTTCTTATCTCTTCAATGTATTCGCGAGCTTCAGCATTCTCAGAAATTAACTCTTCGTATGCTTGGAGCTCTGCTGGTGATAATTCTCGATCTAGAAATGCATAAGCATCTTCTCTCAAATCCTCGAAGGTTTTAAGACTTTTCATTTTAACCACCCTATTTTAGCCTCCATGAGCCGTAGTTAAGTTCGTCATGCTATCCAATTCTCTGTAGATGTTCCAAACGGTACAGTACAGAGTCATTTTGTACGTTATGGTTCAACCCTTGGTATCTTTTTCTTTTGAAAAGTTACTTTTTTTAAACACTTTTTCGAATTTTTTTTTGAAGTTCTGACGGGCACGAAACAAACGGCCTTTTATTACAGTTACACTTTCTCCAATAATCTCGGAGATTTCCTGATATGAGTGACCCAGTACGGGCCCAAGTAGCATTACTTGTTTCTGTTCTTCAGGTAGCTCGTTCAAAACTTTATTCACATACCGGCTATATTCTCTTTTGAGAACGAGATCGGAAGGCTCATGAGAACTTCTATTTAAATGATCTAATTCGATGCTCTCGAGAGAACTACTTCTCAGCCTGGCCTGTTTTTTTACATTAATTGAGCAAGTATTGAAGGTAACTCGGTAGAGCCAAGTGTAAAACGAAGACTTGTACTGGAAACGGGGTAAAGACTTGTAGGCTTGTAGGAAAGTCTCTTGAGCTGTTTCTTCCGCTAGATTACGGTCAGAATTACAAAATCTCAAACAGAGGTTGTAGATTTTCTTGTAATAACGATCAAATAATATCTCAAACACTTCGTTGTGACCTTCGTTGAACTTTTTTACGAGGTCTTCATCAGAGAGTGCATCATATTCAACAACCGAGTTCTGAGCCATAAATAATTTATTGTGTGAGCAAGATTCATACCAGTTAAAGGTTTAATAAATTACACTGGCGAAAGGGTGATACCTACTCCTCCTCGTCGTCCACAACTTCGAATCCGAACTGATGTAAACGCTCACTTACCACCTCTTGAACGACTTGATTATACTTATCAAGGATTTCGTCTTCGCTAATAATATTTTTATCATAGAGCACTTGAAGCAAAGTTCGAAAATTGACTTCGTTGGTGAATACTTGACGGATATTGGTATCAACATCGTTTATTACTTTTTCAACTAAATCAAGCTCTTCCTCAATTTCCTCAAGTTCTTTCTCTTTCTTCTTCTGCGACAGAAGAGCAATTTTGCCCTTATTCTCCTCGTCCATCCTGCCCTACTTTCCTAACTGATTAATCCAACTGCTCAAAAACTCCTTACCTCCGGTCTTTTGAATACCGTTTTCATCAGTGAGAAGTATTTTAATCTGCGAATCCCTATTTACCTCGGGCTGTTTTGCCTCGTATCCAAATCCTTTAGTATCCATAACAAACCTGCCCGGTGTGAAATAATTCCCATTGACTCGACCCGACAAATTTCGTGAGCGAATTTCTAAATCCAAGTTACGATAGGTCGCGTCTTTTTTATCATTCGGAGAAATATATTTTATTTTAACATCACTCTTTAAATTGCGAGCAATGAGTGCGTACAGGTCAGACAATTGTTCCGCTGTAGGTGCATAATAGAATGCTCCTCTCGAAAGTCTTGCAAAATCTTTCAATTCCTGACGATTGATTCGACGACCTAATCCTATTGTGTGAATTGGAATTTTTTTACGAACTGCCAATGTGACAGCTTCGATAGCAGATTTGTTAGAAATTGAGCCCGTATTATCGCGGTTTTGATCGATACCATCGGACAAAACTACAATCGCTGTTTTTTTGGTATCACTGAGGGATTCTGCTGATTTATAAATAGCATCATACAAGGCCGTTGCTCCGTATCCTTTCAGTTGCTTCAAACTCTTTCTCAAATCTGATTTTCGATTTGTGAATGTTTGTAATGATTTGACAGTGTCTGCAAAACTAAATATTGCAGCGCGATCTCTTCGCCCTAAGAAACCTATAAATTTGTTTACTGCATTTATGAGGGGCTTCAGATTAAAATGCATAGAGCCAGAATCATCTAAAACTAGCGCTAACTCTACTGGATCATTACTAATTTCCATATGATAATCCGAAATTTTAATTCCATTTTCCTGAAGAATTATGTTTTTTCTCTGTACACCCTTCAGTGCTTGACCAGATTGGTCAAAAACCGTGAAGTTAAGATCAATTTCAGGAAATTTCTTTTGATTTATTGAGTTAATTGTTACTCGGAGATCAGCTCCGTATAAACATTGAAATGTAATTAGGGCAAGAGTAAATTGTAATACAAAGCGCATTCGCGTAGTTTAACATGCCTTATTGCTTGACCAATAGGCAAGTTTGACCCATTGATCAATGGTTAAATTCTCAGCACGAGAGGTATGCTTCAAATTTATTAAATTCATGCCGGTTTGCCAATCAATACCTGGATACGATTTTTTCAACAAACCATGCAATTGTTTGCGTCGTTGACTAAAACCTGTTTTGACTAGGTCTAAGGTGTGCTTTAAAACTGATTTGTCTAATGGTGGATTCCTCGTAAATTTGATGAAAGATGAATCTACATTTGGCACTGGCTGGAAACATCCTCTCGGAACATTAGAAATAAGTTTAACTTTTGCCAGTAATTGACAAAACACTGTCAGGCGACCGTAATCTTTGCTGTGTGGTTTAGCTAAAATTCTGTGCGCTACCTCCTTTTGCACCATAAAATAAGCAGTACTCCAATGCTTCAAGCTCAGTAGAACATGCTCGATACAAGAACTGGTTATGTAGTAGGGAAGATTACCTACGATATTGTAACTAGTTGGAAGATGATCGAGTATTTGATCCTCTTGAAGATTCAAGAATGACTCATTTAACTTAACAACGTCATGCAAAGATACTATTTCCTCGATAATTTTGATCATATCTTTATCAATCTCAACTACGAGTAATTTATCTGCAAATGCATTTAGTTGCTTCGTCATAGCACCAGTTCCTGGACCGATTTCTAAAAAATTCCTACCACCATCAACTTGAATAAAATGAATCAATTTTGTAAGCATGCTGGGACTATGCAAAAAATTTTGACCTAAATGTTTTTTCGCTTTGGGAAACCTACCCATTGCTACATTTCTCGCTTTGGAAGCGTCTCAGGAAAACTATACCAGAACTTCTGCGCAAGCTTTGTATTAAGATGTCGGGCTCCTACTGTTTGATAAATTGAAACCAAATTCTGAGTATTTTTATCGTTGCTCCTAACCTTGAAGTGTAATCTTATAAAAATTCGACCACCCATTGAATAGCGTTCAAACTCTACATCTTCGAATAACTGAGTGTTTATGAGTTCTACATCGTCAGCATAGAGTCCCCGCAATCTTTTATCTTTTTTATCAAATATGTAGCTAACCTTGCGAGTCCGCGGACTAACACCCTCGGTTTCGTTCTCCTTCTCCAGCGTGGTAATAAACTTGTAAAATTCCAAGACATTACTCCCAGAGGTATTTAGTTCGGGCTTGTCAAACTCTACGGCTTCGCGAATATCATCTTTTAATGTTTCCATGACGATTCTAAGACGATGAAACGATTGAAGTTTTTCTGAACCTGAATTGGCCTGGCGGGCTCCAGAAATAAACAGAAAATAGAGAGCAGCAAGTAAAATGACGGTTATTAAAGTTCCAACAAGAATTTCCACTAAAGCAAAACCAGACGAGAAAACTGATAAGTCTCTAGATGTCCTTGCCTCTTTCGTTGAGCAGAAGCGATTAACTACAACCAATAATTGATTAGTAATTGTAATCGTCGCCTGGGTAGACAATTTTTTCAACATCAGAAATATAAGATTTAACGCCCTGAATCATTACCTGAGAGACATGGGCATACCGTTTAACGTGACGAGGATTGAAGTCATCAATTATTCCCATCATGTCATGATACAGTAATAATTGTCCATCTACATGACGTCCCGCACCTATACCAATCGTGGGTATATCTAAATTGCGTGTTACTGCCTTGGCCAGACTTGCAGGAATCGTTCGCAGTACCAATGCGCTACATCCAGCCTCTTCCAGAATACTTGCCGCTGCTAGTATTTTCTCATACTCTTCTTTTGGTTTACTGGCGCTCGAACTGTAGGGTCCAAGCTCCTGTATTCTTTCCACACTCATTCCAACCAAGCCCACCACTGGGATGCCAGCTTTTACAACGGCATGAACAGAGTCCATTACCTCTCTTCCCTCCATGAGGACTGCATCGGCACCGCCCTCCTCAGTTAAAATCTTAGCAGATTCAATAGCTTGATCGGGGGTATCATAAGAACCAAATGGCATGTCAGCAACAACGTAAGACAACCTAACACCTTTACAAACTAAACGTGTGTGATACATCATCTCAGTTATTGTTACCGAGCGATTATCTTGATCACCTTGGATCATTTGGCCAAGGCTATCTCCCACTAATATTGCATCGACACCATTACGGTCACAGGTAAATGCAGAATGAAAGTCGTAAGCGGTCAGCATAGTTACCTTTTGCTTTTGTAATTTTTTTTCTCTGAAATCACTTGTTGCAAACTTACGCATTGAACTCTCCTCTCTAAACCCTCGAAACAACTTGCTATTTGAAGGACAAAATAGCAGCGAGATGTTATATACTTCAGCGAATCAATGCAAGTAAAAAAACTGTTTCCTGTAATATCAACCACTGTTTACTGTCTCATTTTCTTCAAGGTCTCGCACCATGGCCTCGAAGCAAATAAAACTTATGCAATCTCTGCCGGTGTAAAAATATCAGCAGAACCAATGACAACTACTACGATGAATTACACATTGTGGAAAAAATATTTGGAGGATACGTCTAAAAAGCCAAACTCGAAGGCCAAAGATACGCTATTGGTAAAGATTTTCTCCGTTCGATTGCATGATCTTTTGTACGCTGAAGAGTTTGTGAATCAACGCGAACAATTATTGTACGAACTAGTAAAAAAAATCCGCATACAACAGCCTTATCATTTAGGGCTAATGGATTTAATATCATTTCATTTACAAATTTCCAAAGCACAATGGTCCAAGGCGCTGAGTTCGGGAATTAAATTCAGCAGAAATCACTTAGTTTCGAGGCTTAGTCTACCGAATCTGGAATACTTTCTTTATCACTTAAATCGAGTCTCCGAGATAGAAAAGTACTCTTTGAATTCTAGTCTGAAGTTCGACACGGATCGATGGTTGATACCGAGCCATTACGAACTAAGGCAAGCCAATGTTGCTTTTTTCCTATTTCAAACGAAGTTTTTGGAATATGTAAATCAATCCTCAACGCAGCTAGATTCCAAGTTCTACGAAGCCTATCTCAATGCCGTATTACAAGTCTCAGAATATGGCTTAAAGCTTCCAGAATTAAATCCATGGGGTCAATTAAGAGCACGCCGTAATCCAAGGAGGAGGAGACTTCTTCACATTAGGCAAGGTCTACCCCCTCAACTAACCCTTGCTTTACTAAAAATTAAAAAAAGTATAAGGCTCGCTCAGTCGGATTTTCAGCTATACAACGCGTATCTCCAACAAGCATTTTTATCTGAACTCGCTGGTAGAGACAAGCAGCTTTTCGACTCTATCAAAGCTGCCTCCAAACTTCATCCAAGTACTAGACTCTATCTCAAATTAGCATCATTCTATAAATCGAAAAAAGACTATTCGAAAATGCACCAGTACAATCAAAAAGCGCTCGAGATTGATCCTAACATCAAGCCAATATCAGGGCCAAAACCGGAGGTACATTTCAAGCAGAATCAAGCAAGCCAATCAGACCCATGGAAAGATATCATAGTACTGCTCACTCGAAATTTAGCCGATTACGAACTGAATACAAAAAAAATACAAGAGATAAAAGCCAGAATAACTAAACTCAATAATTCTCAAGACTTTAAAAAAGAAATTAATCTTCTACTTGAGCAATCCATTCCACTAGAAAGGTTAGGTCATTGGCTAGGGACTTGGGTAAAGCTCTACAACGCCTTGGACCAGTCAATTCAAAACCGACTTCAAGCCCGCTTTTTACTCTGGTTGCAAATTATGATTTATTCCAAACAGACTCCCCAGCAAATACTATCGAGTAGAACCC
>CAZRWM010000024.1:13895-26157 GCA_964603885.1 uncultured bacterium | reverse complement strand
CTGTCGACCCTTTTCGAATTTAGTTATTTTATAGCCATTTACGCTTCGCACAATATCACCACGCATGATTACAACTTTTTCAGCTGGTGAATTCTTTGATATGTTAACTACTTGCATGGTGTAGTCACTATCACCGAAGAGGGAAAGTGATACAGCTAACATAATTATGGCAGCGATAAAATTTCCTATCGGTCCAAACAGAAGTAGACAAATTTTTTTCAAAACAAACAAGCGATTGGTACTTAATTCATTATCCGACGAATCTTCATCATTGTATTTTACTCGACCACCCATCGGAAGGCTCGTTACAGCTAATTCCATTCCCCATTTTCGTGATCTAAATAAATATTTACTGCCTACACCCAATTTGATCTCAATGGGCTTAAAACCAAGTATCCAGCTCAAGAAAAGTCTACCTGATAGGTGACTCAAGGTGATTACCTCTATCAGCAAAAATAATCGTAAAGCAAGTTGGAAAATTATCGGTAGATCATCAAATGGTGGCATTCAATCAGTACCTTAAAACCGTAAATACAGATAAGACAACAGCTCCTAATATGACAGAATCAAATCTATCTAGCACTCCACCATGACCTGGTATCAATTTACCAGAATCTTTGACTCCTAAACTCCTTTTGAAAAATGATTCCAAAAGATCTCCCAATTGGCCCGCAATAGCTACTGCGAAAAATAACACCCAGAAATAATCAAGTAATATTGGAGCCACGAGTTGATGAAAATTAAACTTCAAAAAAGCCCATACACCGCACGCTCCTATCATTCCAATTATTGCGCCTTCCCAAGTTTTTTTGGGGCTTAAATATGGGCTAAACGGTATCCGACCGAACAGCCTCCCTCCGATGTATGCGCAAGTATCTTGCAACCAATTAATGGAAAATAAGAAAATTAAGATATAAGTAGGCCAATCCTGCATTGTGAGAATAAATACACTCCCATAGCCTACACAGACGTAAGTGACTAGAGTTAGTCCAACGGTCTTTTGAGCAAAATCCTGTCTACCTTGACCTGATTTATAGGCTAGCATTTGAATGATCATAAAACTTAACGGAATGAGTATAATAGCCCCAATAAAATAGCTAGTGTCTCGATATAATATCCCTACTGCACAGGAACTCATAAAAAGACTTACTGAGACGATATAAGCGAAAGCCGCTCCCTGCCTATTATCCATCGAATATGCTTCGTAGAAAGCGCCCAGGGTTAACAACCACCAGACGACACCAAATACTTGCATACTGTAAACCATACTCATGATCAAAATAATTACAAGAAACAAGCCCGATACACTACGAATTATCACTGCTAATCCCTCCAAATCTGCGATTACGTTGTTGAAAGTTGAGTATCGCTTTGAATAAATCTATCTTCCGAAAATCAGGCCAATGAACATCGGTAAAATAAAGTTCACTGTATGCTAATTCCCATAGAAGAAAATTAGAAATTCGAGATTCACCACTAGTTCGAATTAGTAGTTCTGGGTCGGGATAAGATGCAGTATACAAGAAACTAGAGACCATCTCTTCGTCTATGTCTGCCGGATCTAACTCTTTTGAAGATACCTTATTTGCTATATTTTTTACTACTCTTGTCAGATCAGCACGTCCACTGTAATTCAGGGCCAATGTCATACAAACTTTTGAGTTATGAGTAGTCCTTCGCTGAGCCTCTTGAAACTCATTCTGAATCTTTGAACCCATACGACTTAGGTCCCCTATTACGCGTAGACTGACACCGTCCCTTTCCAATCTATCGATGTATTTGATTAATGAACTACTAAATAAACCCATTAGAGTGTTGACTTCAGCCTCACTCCGACGCCAGTTTTCCGTGGAGAATGCATAAAACGTAACATACTCAGTTGGTAGCTTACCGCAGGTTTCGACAACCTCATATACAGATTGCACGCCTGCCTTATGGCCTGCAGTTCGGAGCTTACCTTGCTGCTTTGCCCATCGCCCATTACCATCCATGATAATTGCCAGATGAAGAGGGCATTTTGTCCAATCAATCTGATCGAAAACCTTTCTTTCCTCTGGGCTTAAATCAAAATCTGAGCGGAGTGCATCGCTCAAGTGAATTGCTTCGTTTGTTAATCCTGAAAAGCTCAAACAATTTCCCGGTAAAGAACTAAGCTAGACTTCCATGATATCTTTTTCTTTTGACTGAAGAATATCGTCGATTTTGCTAATGTACGAATCAGTCTTGTCCTGAATAGTCTTCTGAAGTTTCTTAGATTCGTCCTCAGTAAGCTCTTTATCCTTCTCCATTTTTTTTAATGCGGTATTTGCATCACGTCGTGCATTGCGAACAGAAACTCTACCGTCTTCTGCTCTACCCTTAGCAATTTTAACTAAGTCTTTGCGTCGATCTTCAGTCATTTCAGGCATTGTCAGACGAATTACATTTCCATCACTAGCTGGCATTATACCGAGATCACTTACCATTATGGCTTTCTCTATTGGGGCCAACATTGACTTATCCCAGGGCTGAATCATCAAAATGCGTGGTTCAGGAACAGACAAGGACGCCACGGCCTTTATAGGACTCATAGCACCATAGCTATCCACACGTATTTTATCAACGATCATAGGGTTAGCACGACCAGTCCGCAATGTTTGTAAAGATTCGATAAGTGCCTCGACGGCCGAATCCATCTTATCTTCTGCTTCAAGTACTAATTCCTCAACGTCCATATTTAATTCTCCTGATGAATCAAGGTACCTACTGACTCACCTTGACAAATCTTCAAAATGTTATCATCTTCAAAGATATTAACTACTCGTATAGGGATTTGACTGTCCATACACATAGTAATGGCAGACAAATCCATAATTCTCAACTCATCCGTTAGAACTTGCTGAAAAGTTAGCTGATCGTAAAAAACAGCATCACTGAACTTTACTGGATCTCGGTCGTAAACCCCATTAACCTTCGTCGCTTTGATGAGTAAATCTGCCTCAATTTCACTGGCGCGCAATGCCGCTGCCGGATCAGTAGTAAAAAATGGATGCCCAGCTCCACCAGCAAAAAGTACTACCTGACCATCGGACATGTAACTAATGGCTTTCTCAACATTATGCAACTGAACATATTCTTGAAGCCTAAAAGGCGTCATAACTTGAGCCTCAACACCCGAATCTGTAAATATATTTTGCACCGCTACAGCATTGATAATCGTGGCTAACATTCCCATGAAATCACCTGGCACTCGTTTGATACCAGTCGAAGTGCCTTGAACACCTCGGAAGATGTTTCCGCCTCCTACAACCATTCCAACTTGGATACCCAACTGAAGTACGGACTTTACTTGTCGCGCAACAGAACGGATGACCTCAGCTTGAATACCAGTACCGGATGATCCACCTAAAGCCTCACCACTGATTTTTAATAATACTCGACGCATATTTTAATCTTTCGGACAAAAAAAAACGGGCCCGAGGGCCCGCCACTAATGAACTTAAACTTGAACTGCTGCAGCTACTTCAGCAGCGAAATCTTCCTGCTTCTTCTCTATACCCTCTCCAAGTACAAAGCGGCTGAAGCTGGGAATACTAATCTCAGCACCAATTTCCTTACCTACGTTTTGTAGTAATTGCTTGATCTTAAGTTTTGTTTCCTTAACAAAAGGCTGCTCCAATAGACATACTTCTTGATAGTACTTATTAAGCTTGCCCTGAGAAATCTTTTCCAGCATTCCTTCGGGCTTTCCTTCCTTGCGTAGCTGCTCTTTATAGATATCTATTTCCTTGTCCGTTTCAGTGGAAGGTACTTCCTCCCGATTTAAATAAGTTGGGGCTGCAGCGGCAATATGCATTGCGAGATCAGCGTATAATTCTTTAAACTTGTCATTCGACGTTACAGAATCATTTGACACCTCAAGTGCTAGCAAAACACCAATCGACCCGCCTCCGTGAATGTAGGAATGTACCACCCCGTTTTTCACTTCGTATCGCACAAATCTCCTCGGAGTGATCTTTTCTCCAATTTTAGCTATAGAGGCTTGGACAAGATTGTCAACGGTGCCCGTACCAAAATTTAGAGCCAGAAACTCACTGTTATCCGCTGGATTATGATCTCTCACTAATTCTGTCAATGACTTAGCTAGGTTCTGAAAATCGTCTGTTTTCCCAACAAAATCTGTCTCGCAATTGACTTCAAGTAATGCTCCGATTTTAGCATCCGCGTTAATCTCTGCTACTACGGCTCCCTCTGCAGCGATTCGACCAGCCTTTTTTCCGGCAGAGGCCAACCCTTGCTTTCGAAGATACTCTACTGCCTTGTCCTGGTCCCCACCTACCTTGGTCAGAGCCTTCTTACAATCCATCATTCCTGCACCCGTTTTTTCACGCAATGCTTTTACATCTGCAGCCGTTATACTCATGCTCTGCTCCTTTTAAAACGCAACACTGATTAGTTTATGTTCACTTCTTCTTTTTCTTGGGTAGCTCGATTGGCCTCAGTACCCTCGATGATCGCATCAGTTAAGTAGTTGACTATGACTTTTATAGAGCGAATAGCGTCATCATTACCAGGTATGACATAATCTATTTTCTCTGGATTACAATTAGAGTCAGTTATTGCAACGATAGGAATACCCAACTTGTGACATTCGTCCACCGCAATACGCTCTTTACTTGGATCCACCATAAACACCATATCTGGCACATCTTCCATATCTCGAATTCCGTTAAGGTTGCGTCCAAGATTCGCAAGCTCACGCAGGCGCTTAGCTCGCTCCTTCTTACCCAGAAGATCCATATCGCCATTCTCAACCATACGCTCTAATTTTTTCAAATGACTGATGCGTTGGCGAATAGTCTTGAAATTAGTCAAAAATCCGCCCAACCAGCGAAAATTAACGTAATTAACACCGGCGCGTTCAGCACCTTCTTTTACGATCTCCTGAGCCTGCCGCTTTGTGGAAACGAAAAGAATTCTGCCGCCCTTACTAGCAATTTTCTTGATTGCTTCACAAGCTTCTCCTAATAGACGTACCGTTTTCTGTAGATCTAGAACGTGAATACCATGTCTGGAAGTGTATATGTAAGGAGCCATCCGAGGATCCCATTTACGAGTTTGATGGCCGAAGTGCACTCCGGCTTCCAGCAAATTTTTAATCGAAATTTTTGCTAACATTTCTTCTCCTTTTGGTTAGTCTTCCCAGGGCATGAAACGCGAATCGATTCATTCGATCACCGAGCGATTCATGGAAATTCCTGAAAATGGCATATTATAAGGGCTCGCAATATAAAAAAAATGATCATTAAAGTCAAATTCTGAATCATGAAATAATAAATTTTCTCCGATTAAAAAGTCATGTATAGGAATCGTCTCAGAGCAATAGTCTGTGTACTGCTGGGCCTTCTTCTTTTCAACTTATTTACCGGATGCAGTAAAGATAGCCTAGAAAACCGCCAACCTGCTGACACGAATTTGAGTAGTGCGCTAGTCTTTGGATCGTTATTTAATGCGGATGAGGGCCAATTTGTGCGGCAAGCTGATATACAAATCTTACCTGGATTCGCAGAGGTTCAGTCGGATGACGACGGGAATTTCATATTTGAGGATGTCGGACGAGGCGAATTTCAAATACTCGCTCGAAAAGGTAATTACCGAGCTTCAACATATGTCAGTACTTTATCTACTGACTTCATTAGTGTGGATATGACATTTGGTACAACTGCTCGTAATCATAATGACCTTACTTTTTCCGAAAACGATTTTTTCGTGACCAAAAAACTCCAAGATAATAAAACACCAGAATTTTATTCCCTTTTGGTGAACGGAGTTAGTCAGAGCTTTATTAGATACGGAAAAATGGACTGGCACCCTCTGAAACCTGATGAGTTAATTTTTTCTGCTCAGGAACTGGGTCAAACGTTTAATATTTACCGACTAAATTTAGAATCTAATGAAATATTCACCTTAGTAGAAGATGTAGCCTTTGATAGTACAAACCCAAGCTACTCCCCCGATGGGAAAAGATTTAGCTACTTAAAAGATGGACAAGTTTACATTGCGGACTCTACGCAAACTTCCAGCGTATCTATTCCACGTCAAATGATCAGAGATGGGAGGCTTATTTTACGTAATTTAACTTCGAACAAAATAGTATTGAAAATGCAGGAACGAAACGAACAGATACAGCTACCTCAAGGAGAGGACCCCCCTGAGGTTTTACCAAGTATACCAGTTCTTCCAATGGGTTTTAATCCTATTATTTCAAATGGCAATAACATAGTGGCTGTTGCCCAGTTTCGTAATTTACTTAATCGATATTTTAACGTTAGCTGCTTCGATAATTTAGGTGGTATACAAACCTGCCTCAATACTATAGACCAGTTCTGCGACGGATCGAATAACATAGCAGTAGATTACAGTGACTGTGCGATGGTCTTTGATCAACAAGGTGTCGCTGGACAAAATTTTGGAAGCACAGACAACTACAATCAAATAAGCTTTCTCGATGCACTTAACTTTCCTGCAGAGTGCCCCGTTGAAATGAAAGATCCCGTATGGTCTAGATCCGGTAATCAAATCGCTTTTTTAGCTCGGCCCACAGGCTGCTCATCACAACGTCCAACCGTATGTGGACGTAGTTGCGGAGACCAAGGATGGGACATTTATCTATCTCCAGCCGATGCAAATAGAGAAAATGTAGAATTTCGAAATCGTTTTACTAATAACGAAATTGAGCGAATGGATAAATTTCAGGTGATTCAAATTACTAACGATGAATTTGTAGAGCTTGATTTAAGCTGGGATCCTCAATCTAATGCAATTCTTTACGACAAGGTTAGAGATAATAATGGTAGTATTTTATATTATCTTCAAAGCTCCAACCCTACCAGTCTTGGTTTTCAAACTCGAGTTTTACTAAAAGAAAATCCCGTCAGGCATTATGCACAAATCAGTCAAGATGGATCTCAAATTGTATTTGTCAGCCGAGTGTCTAATCGACTCAACCCAAATGGTTTTTCACAAGTTTATACAGCGCCCTGGTCTGGAGTGGTTGGCAAGGAGACTCCAGTAACATTTTATCAAGAGGAAACTCTACTAAAACACCCAAACTTATATAAGGTTCGGGAGAGAGCTTTCACCAAAAATTAAAGGATAGTATTAGATGGGTCCCGTTATCTTAATTGGATATTAACTCTATTGCCCTGATTATCGAAGGATAAAATCCTTCCATGTCGCTATTAGCTATTTAATCAGTCTAATCTAATTAGTTATACATACCAAGCCAACAGAGAGTCATTTAGAATCGTTTATTGTAGCTAATCTTTAATTCATTGAAGGCGCCAAAGCTGAGTTCATCATTCAATTTTTGCTCTTCCCAATTAAAATCAACCTTAAAACTTCGGTGCCAATCCCTCGAAAAAGGATAATCAAAACTAAGTTGAAATGACTGTCCTTGCTGATCTTGATATTGAAACTCGGAATCGCTTTTCCATAAATTGTATCGAGAAAAAATCTGTCCACGCTTTAATATTTGAGATGTTAGTTGAATAGCACCTTGCTTTCGATTATCGACTCTACCATTTACTAGCTCTTGCCTATGACTAGACAGTTCAATTAGAGGAGATATAGCTTTTCCATTTAATAAGAAATGAGCATGCGTTGCAAATCGTACTTGGCTTTCCTTGTCTGCAAGAAGACTTATATTTTTATCAAAAGACTCTCTATAATTTACACTCATATCGAATTTCAGACGATGAAATGTTTTGCTGAATTGAAGCCAATGATTATTACTTTCGAAAAGCACCGTCAAGTCATCGGACTCCTCACGACTCTCATCATAACCATAGTCGGCGTGTAAGTTATTCAAACCCATGAAGTTATTCAAGTGGATATTAAATCCTGGTCTCAATGTGGCAAGCGAAACTACATTTAATTGCTTCTGATTTTCTGCAAAATGACTATACAATTTCCAAGATCCCCATGATTCATATCGCCTAATATAGGCATCCATCTCAATCGTCGCGGGTATATTCTGACCTAGCAGACTTACGTAATTAATATCAAAGCGCTTCAATTTAAGAGCCGCACTCAATTCGTCTTGAAGATAGTCTAAACCGAATGAAAAACCCGTAGCTCCGTGGCCCATAAATAGTTGATCGCTGTAGGAACGATTGAGGTCCATTGATAAAGAAAGTTGTCTGGAAAGCTTCGCTGAATGATTAAAACCTAAGATTTGAGAATTTCGAGAACCAATTGAATTATTTTCTTTGGCGTTAATGAAATAGGTTCCGATACTTTTACCGCTACTCCAGGCTTTATTCCAGGTGAATCCAAAACTTCTAATAAATTCTTCATATTGCTGATCTGTTTCTTGAATATTTACAGGAGTAACCCCGGCAAAAATACTCAATTCATTCAAAGGCGTTTCATCGATCTGACGAGACCATAATAAGCCTCGAATTTCTCTATTGAGGGCGACTGAAGGTAATTTAGGAATTTGATCTCCTAAAATTAATGCACTTTTATCTCCTCTCCACTCGAGTTTTAAGTACTCTAATTGACCGTCATCCTCATGTCTGAGTGATTCGTTACCAGCCTCGATTGCTACCTCTGTATAAATCTCGTGACCCTTATACGTGTTAGCAGACCTGAATTCGTGTCTGTAACGTCCGTACTCGCCCGCCTGCTTAGCGAGGTCTAAAGTAAACCCCTTTGTATCCACACTACTCATCTCAAACTGCTGTGAATACTCTGCGGTTTTAACAGTTTGATTAAAGTAAGCTTCCAACTGTCCATGGGCTATCTTCTTAGCAAGCTTGAGATCATCTTCATCAAGAAATTTAAAGTCTCGAACACTCATAAATAGGTCTAAAACCTTGAGATTCACGTCAAATGAGTTAATGAGTTGCTCATAATCCTCTTCAGTTTTTACTTTCGTTAGTAAAAACTTCTTCAAAATCTTTCTACGCTCGCTTTCTTCTCCCAAACTTATGAAACCAAACCTACCGTCTTTGGCATCATTCTCAACTTCCTGAATTTGCTCTTGAAAGCGCTTATCAAGCAACCTAAAAAGATGTAAGCGTTCCTCTACCTCTAAAAATGGAACTCGAGATATTATTTCTTTCGCCTGATCTATTTCTACCTCAAGGTCCAGAATACGAATAACGATTTGTTTCTGATATTCTGTTGCGGCTCTGCTCATTAGATAAGCTGCGAATTGGGGAGAGAATACTGGGTGCTCAGACAGACTACGATTCAATTTAATCTCGGCAATAGGAGTGGAAATGGATGCTAAAAAAGCAAACAAAATTATTCCAGCGTTAGAAAGACTCTTCCTGAGTTTCATTTTTTCATCCATGAAAATTACAGTGACCACTAGTAATTACTCAGTATATCGTCGGCTTGCCTGCTGAAATTAAGAAATTTTAGTTACTAGCGGCTAATAGAAACTGAGAAAAAGTCACCCCAATTACCACTCTGGTCCAAAGCATGAACAAATAATCTGATACCGTTAAAGTTATTGTTAAGGATAATTTGGCCTTCCTCTATTCTTTCGTCAAAAGAGCCATCCAACGCAACAACGGAGTTTCCGCTACCGTCACGCCTTATATTATCTACAAAATATTCTATTCCTTTGACCATACTTAAATCGTCTTCAATTTGAAGTGATAAAGTTGTATTTCCAAACTGTTGAATTTGTAATACTGAAGGTCCTAGTATTCTTGGACCATTACGATCTTGTCTGTTATTGCTCAAGTTGTTAAGAAAGGGTAATTTACCCGATATATGCTTAGCATGAATGCCTAAACTTTCATTCTTTGAAAAGATGAGTTCGAATCGGCCTTCCACCAGAACAGGTTCATTGTTTGATGCAATCGTTCTAATAGTCTTAAACTTCATATTGGCGACAATCTTATTATCATACTCTCTATATTTCACCAAACTAAGATATAAGCGCTGGAATGTTACCCTGAAAAAATCCTGCGATAAGTTCTCGCGTAAAGAAATTGGAAACGTTTCACAATTCTCAAATAATCTTGCTAATCGTAAAGCGTCCTTTGACTGGTATAAATTTTGTACTTGCTCTATCCATTCAGCAATAATCTGTTGGTTACCCTTCCTTTGGTAGTAAAAGCTAATCTCGTCATGTACTACTTCATAATATCTCTCTAAATCCCGCAATCTGAAGCGTAATTGATAATATCCCTCTTTAGGCTTAACTTTTAATACGAAATCATTTCCCGACTCTACATCATAATAATCACGACCGTTATTCAGGCTAATTTGTAGAACATGGTGTGGCAGTTTATTATCTAAATAACCCTCAATTCTGAGCCGTCCAAGCACTAAGTCTGAAGGCGAAAACGTTTGATAATTAACAAATTCATTTCTATCCAAACCATTTATAAGGTAACGTTCTAGTAGAACTGGTTTATCTTCACCTATTTGTGAGAATTGGTTCAAATACGGTGGTATCCTCCAAAGGCCACCTTGGCGATACCAACTAAAAAGCATACGATTCTCACTGCCTACAATTTCCGATTTAGGTTTGACTTTGTAATCTTCAACTACAACTTTTTCACCAGGCGTAAGTGATATTTGCAAGCTATCTAATTGAAAAAGTGATTTCCCGTTAGTACTATATACCCTCAATAATTGTCTAGCGGAGTCAAAGGAAACCAAGGTATCCCCATAGCTCACCGTTATCATGCCCAATGGTGTGACTACCTCAGTTTGCCACTGACCAATAGATGAGTCATTCTTACTACGGGGTGAGGATATAAGTATTTCTCCATCAGTTAACTGCAGGGAAATAATCGACATCGCTTTCAACTTCCGCACGGAGAAGCGGGTATCACCTCGACTTTTCAAATACATTCCAGTTCTGAAATAAAAATGAGCAAACGAATCTTTTGCCACATGAATACTAGAGCTTTGAAAGATTATTCTGTCTGTTTTTTCTTTTAAGTTTCGATCTCCAGTCACGCTAATTTTGCCTGAAGCAGAAAGTAATTCGCCCATTCCATTACGAAAAAGCTTGGAAGTAATATCCCGAGCACAATTCAGGGCACAGCAAGAAATAAAGAGGGTTACAAATAATTTATATCTCAAATTCCAAACCTTCATATGCCGCTTCCACCTCGAGTCCCATACTATTAGCTAGTAATTGGGCACTCGCTTCCATATTACGAATTTTATCATCATTATGAGCAGGGTCATGATGTACCATTAACAATTTACAGGCATTGGCCTTTTCAATTAATCGCAAACCTGCTTTGTACGTTGAATGTCCCCAATTCACCCGTGTCAAATATTGCTCTGGGGTATATTGACAATCATAGGCAACGACTTCGGCATCAAGAGATAATTCCAGAGGTTCTTTTGCTGGCTCGGTATCTGATGTATGTTCTATATCTGTCAGAAATGTAAACACTTTTCCATGGTCTTCAAATCTAAAGCCTAAAGCACCATTTGGGTGAAGTATAGGGGCGTAGGTCACCTTAAACTTATTATCGAAATTTATTTCACCACGGTCAAATAATTCAATAAATTCAAGATCTGCACCCATAATATCCATCGGCACTGGGAAATTTGGTGGTGACATCAATCTTTTTTCTAATATATCTCGCACCGAAAGATCGTCTTTTGTTTGACCGTAAATTTTAATTCTGTTACCGGGAATGAAAGCGGGAACGAAGAAAGGAAAGCCTAAAACATGATCCCAGTGATAATGAGTGAAGAGTAAATGTAAATCGACGGGTAAGGATTCAAGTAAATTATTACCTAGATCTCTGATTCCAGTCCCAGAATCTATTACTACTCGAATACCTTCTCTGGATGTTACAGTGACGCAAGTGGTATTGCCGCCAAAAATGCTACAATCTAAAGCAGATATGGGCGTAGAACCCCGGGTTCCCCAGATGTGCACTTTCATTGAAATCCTTTTACTTTCAGCTTTATTTTTTTGCTAAATTTCTTAAAACCTCGTCAAGCAGATGCCCCTAGTTAATCAATGATTACCAGGTTTTCGAAAAGCATAGTCAATTTTGGCAATTGATTCCGCAGAAAACTATCTTAAAATTATAAATTTAACTACTTTTCGATCAGTTCTCTGACCGGAATCAGTAACTTTCAATTTTAATAAATACACCCCATTTGCAAGGTTTGGTGTTAGCAAAGATTCAAGTCCAATTCGCCCACTTGCATGGAGCGCACCACCGCTCATTCTATTTATGAAACCACCTGAAGAGTCATATAACCCTAAATCATATGACTCTAT
>CAZRWM010000024.1:0-13795 GCA_964603885.1 uncultured bacterium | reverse complement strand
TTGATTTGAGAAATAAATAACTTGTCACCATTATCTTTCAATTCCATGACTCCATACCTGCCTGGTATAATTTTTAAGTCGGCGGGACTCAACTCAAATAAGGCACTCCTACTCAAAGTTCTACGTGGAAATATATTCCAAGGCCTACTTTGTCTTTCAATGGAAGTATCCCATGGAAAAATAACTCGCACAGATTCAAAAGTATCAACTTGAGTTATTTGATTCGGTGATTGTCTCACCGATAATTTCCCTGTTGAGTTTCTTAAAGGTTCGTCTACAAACTTTAATCTAGAGACTTGAAAAGGAATTGTTCGGGTAGTTCGATTACCCTCCATATCGGTCCCTGTAATCTCAAATTCCATAGTACCGGAAAGCTCTAAATCAAGAGGATATGTACCTTGAAATGTGCTCTGATTTAATCGGTTAAGTGTTACCGTTTGGACTCGATCATCATTCGACTGAATCCCGGGATTCTTAGATTGTCTGACAATAACATAGGGTGTTTCCGAAATTGACTCTACTGAGCCTCCTTTGTGATGTAAACCTTTGACGATGAAAACGAGTTCCTGCTCTAAAATGGGATTAGAAAAAACTCTCAGATCAAAATAGGGGCCAAGATCTAATTCGAAATCTAATTCGAAGGGTTCTCCAATTAGTCCTGATAAATCCTTATAATTAGACCCTACTATGCGACCGATTCCGTTGTAATCATCCGTCTGATTGACTGGCTCCAATCTGAACATTGCCGTCAATTGATCTGATTCTATATTGATAATTTGTAATCCTATTGGAGGGTAAGTTTCAATAATCTCCTGATTTAATGAATTAAAATATGTCTTACTTGCCGGAATAAAACTAAGGTTGGGCGCAAATTCTGAATCAATAACTTCACTAAATTTAATATGTAATTTAACTTGAGTCCTGAGAATCCGCCCATTATTGTCGGGCGATAAAACAGGGCTCTGTACAGATAAATTAAGTACCTTTGGTCGCTGTCGATCAATTACTAAACTACGTCCATTATTAACAAGGCTCTCTGTGCCAATACCATCTACCGCAATGACTTTCCATATTACTGTGCCATTAGGCAGCTGATCCAGGTTTATTTGCGCTTCAATAATGCCTGCTTCATAAGAATAGACATGGACTGCCTGTTCTGCATCAATCAACTGCAATCTATAGCCGGATGCCTCAGGGACTGGGTTCCAACGAAACAGCTGAATTCCACCTGATACCCGCAATCCTTCCTGAGGACTTACCAATACTGGTTGATCTAACGCAAATAGATCTAAACCTACATCTCGAATACTTAGGCCAACATTCCCAGCTGCGTCAATTGCCTTTGCAGTGATTCTTACCGGCCCTTCAAAACCATGTAATCTCTGATTAAATTCAAAGTTGTAAGTCTGATCATGTTCAAACTTAAAAGGATCTTTATCTAGATTCAGTGATGTCCAGTCTAACACTGCAGGAAATGTAGCAGATCCAAATTTGTTAACTGCGTCGATACGAATTTCCACAGTACGCACGCCGGTACCTTTGGTACTCCCATAACCCGGAGTTACAAGTGGATAACTGCCAACATCTCTAGCCGTTCCAGTTAATTTTATGACGCTTGATGTTATCCAGACCTCATTCAATACGTCGAGACTAACTATTGGTTTTTGCGTATCATAAAGAAAAAAACTAGTAGAAATATTACCTTTATTATTACTCATATCCACAGGAGTGACATTCATCCTGTAGATGCCATCATAACTACCATCAGTGGGTAAACCCAGCGCCTCTTGGCTTACTTCATCAACATTTATTTCAAATAAAACGCGAGTTACCGATGGGCCACCATATAAGGGGGCGCCTTGAGTTACGTCGCCCTCAAACTTGGTAACACCGGTAATAATTTCACCACCAGGTTGTGAGCCAAAAGGCTCAATTAGTGATAAAACAATTGTCGACGTACTGGTAAGATTGGCAGATTCAACGGAGGTCTTGATACCAGACCCTAAAAACCCATTAGGTGATTTAGCATCGAAAATCAGTGCCGAGAGTAAGTTTAAAGGCCCCTTGATCACAGAAGAGTCTGCTGGGAATCGGTAATCATCGCTCATAAATCCATCGGGTACTGGGAAATTTCTTCCATCCATAACCTTTGGAGACTGGCTATCATAGTAAAACGAGAATACATGCAAATCACTGAGATTTCCCGCTGTGTCTTTCAATCTCGAGGAAACTGTAAAAACTCCATCGTCATCCCCATTACTCAAAACATCATTCTGGAAATTTAGTTTTATACTGCTGAGAGAACTAAGCATTGGTTGGCTGACATGAAATAACTGAGGCCTTCGAAGATAATTGCGAACTTCAATCTGGGTCGAAGTTAGTTGCATCTCTGATGTAAGACTTGATTCCATGACCAGAGAAATCTCCGGTAATCCTGAAGATCGCGGTAGAGTTTCATAATTATAAAAAAAATCAGCCACAGGAGTTGTTTTTATAATTAGATTAGTACTTAATTTTTCTTGATCAAGCGATAAAATTACAGATTCAATAAATTCATTACCAACTTGATCTTTCATAGATATCTGAAATAGATAAGTACCATCTAAATTCATCACTTCAGGATCGGGATAAAAGTCCACAGTTCGTGGACCAAAAACTTCGATTCGTCCAGGGATCAGTCGATTAGGCTGGCTCTCTATTGGTCCTAATGCGGTAATAATTACGCCCGCCGGATCTGGTCCTGAACCAAAAAATTGTCCTCCTTTGGTGTCAGGATGTTCCCTCATGACCAATCGCAAGGGAGCTGGCGCAGAGCTAATTACACTACCATCGGCAGGTGTAATATTGCTTCGAAATAACACAGGGGCCAGCGTATCTACAATAAATGCCTGGGACTCTCGATGGGCTGGATTAATAGGATTACCAGCTTCATCTCTACCATCTGATACCAGTATTTCAACTGGTCCGTCTAATTTCCCATCCAAACTCGGGATCACTACATACTGATATTCGTATTCGAATCCCTCACTGATAACCTGTCCTAAACCGGCCTCTACCCCATAACCTCCTTGCTGAGTAATCCAAACTTTAGGAGCTTCCTTCATGTATTCATCCATGAGAACTTGAATTCTAATTGTATCTCCCGAGTTGTAAAAAAAAGGACGGGAGGATTCAATTGACGAATTATTTATCCGGACCGATTTGACCTCAGGTGCCTGCCGATCATATTTCAATATTATTTGTGAGGAAGACCCTAATCCAATATTTCCTGCTCGATCTCGCTGAATTACATCTGTCAAATATTCTCCGTCGCCAACAAATCCAAGATCTAAAACACTTCTGAACTGCCTATTCGTTTCTTTCAACTTCTTTGCAGGCCTTACTATAAAAGGCTCGGTTACATTAATGTCTACAGTGGCCTGTCTTTCGATTAGACCATCAATTGTTAGAGACGGAGAATTAGTTGCGAAAACTACCTGCTCTGTCGTAATTGAAGGAGCTACAGGAGCTTTACGATCCAGTGTGATAACACCCAAGTCGTGAGCAGAAGACGCAATTTCCAGTTTGGGATCAATAGGACTGGTCGTAAATACTTTCGCCTGAACGGATACCTCAATATTTTGATTCGGCTGAAAAGCGTCCACTGGAATCGATATATCTTTACTGAAAAGATCCCCACCCATTAAATTGCTCAACTGCTCTTCCTTGAAAAAACTATTCTGTGAGAATCTGGAGGCTAACGAGAATACAACCCGATGAGGTTTCTGCTCTTCGCAAACAGAACCTACTATGTTAATTGCCTGTTCTACTGTAATCGCACCATCGTCAAACGGCTCCATCTTTAGCAAAGTAAAGCAAGGCTCCAAACTCAATCTCTCCACATCGATACTTCCAACACCCAGATTACCGGCCTCATCAAAAATATTTATTGTATAAGTCGTTGTTGTTATCCCTAATGGACCTAGTGAAGGGTCTTTTGGTAATTCGATTCCCGCAATAACCAACCTACCGCTGGATTCACAATACCTCTCTACTTCGTCTCCGGTGGATGTATTAAGTATTACCACCCTCGCATTTGGTTGATCCGTTTCTACTAGAAGACCAATTGATGCCAAATCTGTTGGTCCCCAAGGGTTTCCCAATGCAGGCGGATTCGTTTGAAACGTAGTGCTAATTCCATTAGGTAAAAAGTTGGGAGCAATATCATCGTGAATTAAAGTAATTATATTAGATTCTCTTTGGAAACCTAGGCTTGAACCATTGGTATCAAGACTGCGAACTTTAAGTTGAATAATATTTAGTTCATTAGTAACTAGTGCAAAGTTTGGCTCAGAATAATTTCCAGCACCTTGCTTTGTAATGGTGGCAACCTGATTAAAATTTCTGAAAATCGCAACCTCATAATCTTTTGCTGTACCACTAATTGTATAGAATAGAGTGACTAAATCTTCATTTGTATATAACGGTACTGACTGATTGGCGCCTTCGATATGATTTAATCTAACGGAACCTACTCGAAATTCTAAATCTCTCTGGATAGGTAGACCAACCGTCGTAGTAGTCTTTAATCCACCACCCATGGAGGTTTCGATAATTCGCAAAAAAAATTCATTATCACCTTCATCAAGAGGAACCTTCAGGAGACTTTGCTTACTACCCCCTGCGTGCTCAAAATCTTGAATTTTAGAAACAACTTTCGTTAAGTCATTATTTCTAAAGGCCTCGATTGTATAAAGACCTTGATCTGCATCTAATTCTAATATCAATTCTACCTGTGAACCCACCTTGTACAAAGTCGAACTTAAGGGAAGATCTGGATTAGTCCCTTCAAAATCAAATTTATAAATTGCTGCGTCCAGGCTGCCCGCACAAATAGAATACATTAATAAGATTAGTAGAAATAAAGTCCGCATAAACAAAAAAAGCCTTTTTTGGCCAACTTTTGCTATAAATTTGGTGGGATTATAGCATAGCAATACCCTACCAGCACTTGAATTTATAGTTGTTTTTGAATAACAAAAATATCGTCATACAATAAGTATTTGTCAGAGCCTATCTACACACTAGCAAAAAAGCCCCGGTCTTGTCAGACTGGGGCTTTTTCGAATTGCTTAATTAAATACTATGCATCTGATTCAGATTCGCCTTCAACACTATTGCGCAGTGCGTTAGCCAAAATATCAGAACCTAAGGGCTCATCCAAAGACACCTCAAAGTTGCCCTCTAACTCATTGTTATCAGGCTCCGAATGGATCAAAGTCTCTTTATCATCGAAATCATACTTCAGATTACGGTCGAATCCAGTACCAGCAGGTATTAGATTACCCATGATGATATTTTCCTTCAAACCAGTCAAATTATCGATTTTACTTCGTATCGCAGCGTTAGTTAGCACTTTGGTAGTCTCTTGGAAAGAGGCTGCTGACAAAAAACTGTCAGTCGTCAAACTCGCCTTAGATATACCCTGTATAACGCTGACTGCGGTTGCTGGTTCAAAGCTTTGCGCTACTAATGACTCGTTAGTTTTTCTAAACTCGAAAGCATTAATAATCTCGCCTGCTAGGTAAGGTGAATCCCCACTCGCAGTGATGCGAACCTTTGAAACCATACGTCGTAAAATAGTCTCTACATGCTTGTCATTAATGGTTACACCTTGGGTTCGATACACATACTGTATTTCGTCCAATAGATATTTTTGAGCTTCAAATATACCCATTTTCTCAGATAATTCACGTACATCGACATCGCCCTCAGTGATCCGATCACCTTCTTCTACATACTCACCATCTAGCACAATCATATCTTCAAGAGATCCAGTAACAATCTGCTTTTCAGCATCTTTCTGATTCTCGATCACTATATGATTCCCCCTAATGTGAATTATACCGGTGCGACTAGATACAAGAGCCTCAACTTTGGGTCTACGGACCTCAAATAAAGAGTTCACTCTGGGAAGACCCTGAACAATATCAGTAGTTTTCTTACTACCACCACTCCATTTGGCAATAATATCCCCAGGTTTAACTTCTTGATTCTCTTTAATATAAACCTCAGCTCCATCTGGAATCGTATGGACTTCTCCCACCTGAACCAGTAGCTGATCAATAACTGACCGAACCTTACCAGTCTTGGTTAAAGCATGGACTAATTTCACTGTGCCATCGGCTTCTGTAGTAAGCCTCGCTAACTTATCGCCTTTTTTAACTTCACCCTCTTTAATGAGAATTTCCATATCCTCGGTGACGCCGTACTTTTTCTCATTTATTTCTTCTCTCGTAAAACGAATTCCGTCATCGGTCTTTTCATAAACTGTATATTCGAACGGATCAGTAATCGCATCACCTTTCTCGACACGTTGACCATTCTTTACTGAAAGACCTAATCCGGTAGACAGAAAATAATCTTTACCAGAGTAGATTAAAATAGTCTGAACCATCTCCTCACCCGTACGTTTGTTGTAACGAGTTATGTAATTAACCTTGCCATCTATATCCGCAATTATGGGACTGAAAGAATGGATCAGTTTGGTACCAGCCGTTATCTCTTGATCTTCCTCAACCAATATCTCTGCAGCTTTAGGCAAGACATAATCTCGAGAAGTATCATCATTAGTGACAACTATCTTCTTGGACTCACTTAGAGCGGTAATTTCAATCTGGCCGACCTTTTCACGATTTTCGTAAAGTTGAGCAGCTACTTCCGCATCAATCTCAGAGCCAGCTTTACAGACTAGAGCACCCTCTTCACCAAGGGCATCCTCCATCAAAACAGCACCTTTTATTTCTTCCGGCTTAAGATCGTCATCCAGCAAAACTGTTCGTCGCTCGTAATGATCTTTCACGGTAACGGTACCATCTATTTCTGAGATAAACGGAATAGGTCCAGTAAGCTTCATACCCTTTTCGACATCGTCACCAGAGTTTAGCATGACGTTATCAAAATTGAGCTGTGCACCTTCCGGTATGACATATTCACGCTCGTCTTTGATAAGCACTCTTCTTCTATCAACTGTCTTATTACTAGCAGAGCGATAGGAAATAATCTTTACTATACCGCTAGCTTCAGCCATAAACTGAATTTCTTGCTTATCTTCATCAATCATTACATCCATGGAACCACTCATGTAGTACTCATGAGATTTTCGCTCGATTAAACTTAAATTTTTTCGACCCGAAAACTTAACTTCTCCGTCGAATTCAGCAAGGATGCTAACTAATTCGTCTCCCGCCTTTACTTGATCACCACTTTTAGCTTTTAGTATCACACCTAGGTCAGTAGGAAGACCCACTGGCTTAGTGGCTGAAGATTTGACACCCTTAGGTGCTTCCAAAGTCTTATCCTCATGCTCCGAGCTGGCTATGAAAACCATCCCATTCTCACTAATTACTCGCTGATTCTTAATCTTAATATCACGAAATTCAGCGTTACCTGTTGATGAGGCAATAGCTATTGTCTTCTCCGTTTCGAAAACATATAAGCTGTCACCAGCGCCAATCTGATCCCCATTTTCAATTACTAAAGTAGCTCCTTGCGGAATGTCGTAATGATCTAAGATTGATCCTTTCTCATCAAGAATATCTACGCTACCTCCGTTGGAAACTACGACACCGTCTTTTTGCTCAATATTATGATATTTTACTTCCCCTGTATAAGAACTGATGTACTTATTAGGGTTGTACTCGACTAACACGCTACCGAGACTGACCATGTCACCCTCTTCCACCTTGAGAACGGAGCCCTGCGGAAGTGTATAATCCGACTTCTTACGATTATCATCGATGATAGTTAAAACTCCACCAGTTACAATCTTCTTCACATCTTGTTCAAAAGAATCATTCTCACTCGCATCGTTTCCTGTATCAATCTGAAACCTAGCTCTCTCGATTTTATTTTCATATCGCAAGTCTTTAAACGAAACTCTACCAGCAGACTTCGCCTTAACCACAACTCTAGCAGCCTCAGCAACTCCACCAGTGTGGAATGTGCGCATGGTAAGCTGCGTACCAGGTTCTCCGATAGACTGAGCAGCGATAACACCAACCGCTGTACCCAGTGAGACTTCCTGACTAAGCGATAAATCGATAGAGTAACACTTCCGACAAACGCCCCACTCAACCTTACAGGTCAGTGGAGATCGTATTGCTACTTTGGGATACACCCTTATTTCCTCAACTGAACTACGCTTTAATTCACCGATCAACTGGGGCGTTACGAGTTTGTCTGGACCACAGATAATCCTACCATCGGCAAGGTCTACGATACATTCATCGGTGAAAGCACCGGGCTTCAAACCTTTTACCTTAACTGCACAAGCAGCTTTTCCAATTTTCCTAGCAATAACTCGGTCAACTGCAACACCTTCCTCGTATAGAACCTCACCCGTCTCCGGATGAATAACGTCTTCCAATAATGTTCTACCGTATATTCGCTCCTCGATTGGAATAAGAATTTCATCCACAATCATATTGTTGGGGGAGCGACGATCTCTCAAAGGTCTTACTAGGAGACCCTCATTTGTTCCGCAGTCCTCCATGCTGACAATAACGTCCTGAGCAACATCTACTAATCGACGCGTCAAGTACCCCGAATCGGCAGTTCTGAGTGCGGTGTCTACTAAACCTTTTCGTGCTCCGTAAGTGGAAATAAAATAGTCAGTCATTGTCAAACCCTCACGAAATGAGGCTTTTATAGGCACGTGCATGATATCCCCATGAGGATTTGACATTAAACCACGCATCCCAGCTAACTGCTTCATCTGCTGGACATTACCCCTAGCACCAGATATTGCCATGGTATAAATTGGATTAAATTCACCTTTATCCCACTTTTGCTTGTAGTGCTTGAGCATTTCGTCAGTAACCTCTTCAGTGGCATTAATCCAAAGGTCAACTTCCGCTTTTTTCCTTTCTTCAAGGTTAAGTTCCTTGCGATCGAAACGTTCAGTAATCTTCTTTGCTCTCTCCTCCGCGGCATTTATAATTGAGGGCTTTCTCGGAGGGGTTTCTAAGTCGCTCAATGAAATTGTTAATCCAGAAATCGTAGCATATTTAAAGCCTATGTCTTTAACATCATCAAGAAGTTTTCCTGTCATGTTAGTACCACAGGTTTCATAACAATGCTCTATCAATCCCATGATTTTTTTCTTATCAAAATGGACATTATAGAAACCAAGATCATCTGGGATAATTTCATTAAAAATAAGACGACCTATAGTTGTTTCGAAATATTTTTCATCCGAATCGGACTCCGAAGCCAAATGATTTCTCACAACCACTGTATCATGAATATGATGTACACCATTATCAAAAGACACTAGTGCTTCATTCGGCGAGCTATATACCTTAATATCATAAATTTTTACGGTTTTAATTTTGGCTTTTTTGAGTAATTTGAATTCATCAACGCCAATATGTTCTCCGCGTGCAAGGATCGTACTACCTGAGTCATCTGATATATCCTCTGCGAGAATGGAATACTTCGGTCCACTTATAGCTAATGATTCAATAGAAGGAGCTTTAACACCTTTTTTACTTGTTAATGGAATCTCAATCGATGAACCAATTACAAGATTCTTGGGATCCTTTTTATAAGTCAAAAAGTATGCACCAATTGACATATCTTGTGAAGGAGATGCTACAGCTCGACCGGAAGCTGCAGAGAGAATGTTATAACTGGATAACATTAATATCCTCGCTTCAACTTGAGCTTCGAGTAATAATGGAATATGAATAGCCATTTGATCGCCATCGAAATCCGCATTAAAGGCTCCACAAACTAATGGATGTAATTGAATCGCATTTCCTTTTACCAATTTAGGTTCAAAGGCTTGTATTCCAAGACGGTGAAGAGTGGGTGCTCTGTTTAACAAAATGGGATGATCGCGAACGATTTCCTCAAGTACTTTCCATACAGTAGCTTCTTCGCGCTCAATTAGTTTCTTCGCTGACTTTATGTTGTGCGCAAAACCATATTCGACAAGCTTGTTCATTATGAAAGGCTTGAATAATTCAATTGCCATCTTCTGTGGTAAACCGCATTCATGTAGTTTTAAGTTTGGTCCAACTACAATTACAGATCTACCCGAATAATCTACACGTTTACCAAGTAGATTCTGTCGGAATCGTCCTTGCTTACCTTTAAGCATATCATTCAAGGACTTCAATGGACGGTTACCCGAGCCCGTGACTAGTCGGCCTCGACGACCATTATCAATTAATGCATTAACAGCTTCCTGCAGCATTCTCTTTTCATTCTTGATAATGATCTCAGGAGCGTTAAGTTTCATTAATCTCTTTAAGCGATTATTTCTATTAATCACTCGCCGATATAAGTCGTTTAAATCTGAGGTCGCAAATCTTCCACCATCCAATTGCACCATCGGCCGAAGATCAGGAGGGATAACAGGAAGAACACTCAGAATCATCCACTCAGGACGATTTTTACTATTGAGAAAAGTTTCCGCTACTTGCAGACGCGCAATAGTGTTTAGCTTCTTTGAGCCCGTGTCTTCTCGCATCTTTCGCTTCAAATCATCGACTAGCTTGGCTAAATCTAAGCCTCGTAGTAATTCCCTAATCGCTTCCCCACCGGTACCGGCTTGATACATATCTCCGTATCTCGCTTGGTAGTTCCGATGTTCTTGCTCTGTTAAAATCTGTTTTTTCAAAAGAGGCAATGAACCGGGATCAATGACAATGTAAGAATTGAAATACAGAACTTTCTCAAAATCTCGTGCAGTGATGTCGAGAAGTAAAGCAATGTAATTTGGGGTACCTTTTGAATACCAAATATGAGCTACTGGTGTAACCAATTCAATATGTCCCATACGTTCACGACGAACGTTTGATCTAGTTACCTCAACTCCACAACGCTCACAAACCAAGCCTTTATATCGAATACTTTTATATTTTCCACAGAAACATTCCCAGTCCTTTGTGGGACCAAAAATTTTCTCACAAAATAGTCCGTCCCTCTCTGGACGGTGTGTTCGATAATTAATCGTTTCTGGTTTTTTAACAACACCCTTTGACCACTGGCGGATAGTATCGGGTGAAGCAATACTTATCTGAATGGACCGCAGTTCTTTCAAACCTTTCACTTGGAGGCCTCCTATCTTATGCGTCCTGGTTGAACTCAATGTTCAACCCCAGAGATTTCAATTCTGATACAATTACTTTAAAGGATTCAGGAATATTTGGAGTCATTACGTTGTTGCCTTTAACAATAGTTTCATAAACAACCACTCGACCCTCAACATCATCAGACTTAATTGTCAACAGTTCACGAAGAACATGCGCTGCTCCGTAAGCCTCTAACGCCCAAACTTCCATCTCTCCAAACCTTTGACCACCAAATTGGGCTTTTCCACCTAGTGGCTGTTGGGTTACTAAGGAATATGGTCCTGTTGAGCGTGCATGGATTTTATCCTCTACAAGATGGATGAGCTTTAACATATACATGTAACCGACCATGATATCCGAAGCATACGCCTCTCCGGTTTCTCCATCATGTAGCACAACTCTGCCAGTTGCTGGATTTAAGCGACCTTTTTTAGCAATACCCTTGGTGTCTAAATGCTCATCAGCACGCTTAAACTCCTTCTGGATAAATTCTTCATTCGTTACACTATTACCTGTATTAAAGGAACTCGTAGCGTACTTTTCTCCAAGAATCTTTCCAGTCCATCCTAGATGCGTTTCCATTACTTGACCCACATTCATCCGGGACGGAACGCCTAGAGGGTTAAGAATAATGTCCACTGTAGTTCCATCTGCCATAAAAGGCATATCTCGTACAGGAAATATCTTTGAAATAACACCTTTATTACCATGCCTTCCGGCCATTTTATCGCCTTCAGAAATGACGCGCTTTTGCGCTAAAAACACTCTTACTAGTTTGTTTACTCCGTAAGAAAGCTCATCACCATTTTCACGACTGAAGACCATAACTTCAATTACTTTACCTCTTTCTCCGTGGGGAACAATTAAGGAGGTATTTCGAACTTCCTTAGCTTTTTCACCAAAGATTGCTCTCAAAAGCTTGTCTTCTGCTGTAAGTTCCGTCTCACCTTTGGGAGTAATTTTACCAACTAAAATATCCCCAGGCTTGACTTCGGCTCCAACACAAATAATTCCATCATCATCAAGATACTTGAGAGCCTCTTCACTAATGTTTGGAATATCGCATGTTATTTCTTCTGGTCCGAGCTTCGTATCCCGCGCTTCTATCTCCAGAGAATTAATATGCACTGAGGTAAATACATCCTCATGAACTAAACGATCCGAAAGAACTATAGCATCCTCAAAATTGTAACCACGAAATGGCATAAAGGCACATAGTACATTTTTACCAAGACTAAGCTCTCCATTGCTCGTTCCGGGACCATCAGCAATGACCGAGCCAGCACTTACTTGATCACCCAAAGCAACACATGGTTTTTGATTGACACATGTCCCTTGATTTGATCTTGCAAATTTTCGCAATCGGTAGATATCACGTTTTTCACGTCTTACCATTACCTCTTCAATCCCTTTGGAATCAAGAATCTCTAAATCTTTCTGGGAATACTTGTGACCTTTCTTAATGATCACCTTGCCGCCACTATCCTTGACCTCTTCAGCAGCCTCAAAACCCACAATAAACTCATAATTCGCAGGTCGGTAACGGAATACAAGATCCTTTGGATTTGTTCGCTCAATCACGACCTTCGATGCGTCCAAATGAGTTACGACACCTTCAAATTCGGAGACAACACAGACACCTGAATTCGCTGCTGTGTAACTTTCCATACCAGTTCCTACAATCGGAGATTCGGTACGTACAAGTGGCACGGCCTGTCTTTGCATGTTCGTTCCCATCAAAGCTCTATTCGCGTCATCATGTTCTATAAAAGGTATTAATGACGCAGCAACAGATATCATTTGAAGCGGAGATATGTGAATTAATTCAGCTTGTGTACCAGGTAGAAGGGTAAAATCTTGCTCACCTTCTACATACTGTTTCACCGGAAAAATTTCATTGGCAGTCTCTTTAATCGTATACAAACTCTGATTGTAGGTTACAACCTTAAACTTTTCTTCTTGTAAAGCATCCTTATAATCAAAACCATTACTGACGTCACCACTATCGAACTCACGCAAAGGAGTAATCAAAAATCCATATTGATCAATTTTAGCATTGATCGCTAGTGACCCTATAAGCCCAGCATTTGGACCTTCCGGGGTTTCAATTGGACAGATTCTTCCAAAGTGAGTTGGGTGTACGTCCCTTACTTCATAACCTGCTCTTTCACGCTTCAATCCACCAGGTCCCAAAGCTGACAAACGTCTTTTGTGCGTAAGCTCGGAAAGTGGGTTCACCTGATCCATAAATTGCGACAATTGACTGGACCCGAAAAACTCATCGATTGAAGAGCTGATTGGTCGTGTGTTGATTAGCAACTGAGGCGTCAGATTATTTATATCTTGAATCGTCATACGTTCACGGATCACACGATCCATTCTAGCCAGTGATATCCGGAATTGATTCTGCAGAAGCTCTCCGACTCTTCTTACGCGTCGGTGCCCAAGATGGTCAATATCGTCTACGTAGCCAACTCCAACCGATAAATCAATAATATATTTCATAGTGTGAAGAATATCTTCACGATCCATAGTCACATACTTGTAAAGGCATACATGCGCAGCTGGAACCTCATCATTGAATGAGTCCATGTCAATTTGATGCAGGTGATCCATTCGATCGTTCAAACGAAAGATAGTCTCATTATCAAGAGGGGTACCATCTGCTACGATTA